>JAAETN010000115.1 GCA_024228355.1 Maribacter sp.
ACAGCCGGGGTACTTCCCCGCATTATGGGCATGGGTCCTGTACCTGCCACTAACAAATTACTGGCAAAATTAGGCCTGACTCTTGATGATATGGACCTCATAGAACTCAACGAAGCATTCGCCGCACAGTCATTAGGTTGTACTCGTGAACTTGGACTTGAAGATGATGATCCTCGCATTAATCCCTTAGGAGGAGCAATTGCATTAGGTCATCCCTTAGGGATGAGCGGTGCAAGGATTGTTACTAGCGCATTTTATCAGATGCAAAATTCAAATGCAAAAAAAGCACTTTGTACAATGTGTATTGGTGTTGGACAAGGCATTGCCATGGTTCTGGAGAAAGTATAATGTAAGACTAAATGGGTGATTAGGTGGTTTTTGATACTTGAATTGCAAATAGAAAAACATGGGCTAACGCCCTAGTTCCTTGTTTTTATCCTAAGCTTCAAACTTCGTTTGGCCTTTTCCAAAAACAAAAACCACGCTCTTGGGCGCATGGTTTTCTGAGTGAAGTGATCGCGACAGGTCTGCCTGCATAACTACAGCATACAACGGTTTTGTATATGAGAAATAGCGCTTTGACTAACAAATACTTATCGAGCAGTATAAATGTATTAAAAAAGCGCAAGCTTAATAACTTGCGCTTTAGAGAGCTATTTTTTATATATGTTGTTGTAGCACGTTTTTAACTTTCTTCTTTTTTCAAAGGAGAATGATGTTCGTGGACCATTTTCCATCCGTTGTCCGTTTTTACGAATAACAAGGTGATTTGGTCATTTACCACAACTAAATCCTCACCAAATTTTAAATGAAAATCAGAATGAAAGGTTAAGTTAGCAACGTCACCATAAACTGCAATTTGCAAGTCTTTTGCATCAAATTTCACAACTTCGGTCACTGAACCAAAAACATTGCGTTCATGAGCTTCATTAGCTTCACTACCATTACGTGGTTCTCCATTTTTAAATTCAGTAAACTTTGGACTGTAAGCATGAAAAGAAATTAGTTTATCTATATCTCCGTCTTTAATGCTTTGAGCAATTGCTCCAAAGGTTTCCATTACCTCTTGTTTTGCTTCAGGAAATTCATCATTAACTAAATCTATTTTCACTTCTTCTACTTCAACTTTTTGTTCTTTTTGTTTGCATCCTGTAATCAAAAATCCAAAGATCATAATTACTACAAATGTCAATTTTGTTTTCATAATTTTATATTTAATTGGTTAATAGCTGTTTAGTAAGTTACATTAATTTTAATGAAGTAGGTTTTCAGTAATGTACTACAACGGCTCCTATAAAATGCATTGTAAATGCATTTTATACAGTGTTATGCTCAGTTATAATTTCATCATTTATTCTTTAATCCTTTACAAAAATATCCAACGGAAGAATTGCCGTTACATTAACGTTCGGAACATCAACCAGCTGGCCTATTCTTAAATCAACAGCCACTGAGGCAATTAAATACGCTTCTTCTCTGGTGTAGCCATATGTCTGACTTATGTAATCTATCATTTCAAGTAATGCATTTTTAGCAGCTAAAGAAATATCTTTGGATAGATTTTCAAGTTGTGGGATTTTTTTAGAGGCCAAATATGCTAAATTGGAAGGAATTTCTTCCCGGTCCTTAATCGGTAAGCCTGTAGTTGCATAAAAACGTTTGGATGGGATGTTTAATAAACTTGATGAACCTTCATAATGGGGTCCTCTGCCAAGTTTTGGACCATCTTTCAGTATTTCTGTGGTAACAATCACTGTTGCGTCCATTTCTAGAGCTGTTCCTGAAACTTCTCCATCACCTTGAATATAATGAACGTCACCAATTGCAAGGCCACAGCCTGGGAGTTCGCAGGGAAGGTATATAGTAACTCCCGTCTGCAAATATCTAATGTCCAAATTGCCTCCTTGTTCCCGTGGAGGAATGGTCCTTAAACACTCGGCTGAAAACGTACCACCCTCTCCACAAATTTTAATAGGTGATGCATATTTTGCATAAGGCATCATTACAGATTCGCCGGCCTTCAAAAGTTCGCTTTCTCTGTCAAGTATTTTCGCATGTTGCTCAATTCCAGGTAAAACAGTTACAATTCCTGGAAAACTACGGTTAGGTAGTCTAATTCCCGGGAGATCATCGGATGTTGCATATTCGGAATTTAACTTCCACTTTACAGAAAGTGTATTACCAACTTCATCAGATAAAAAACCGCCTTCTGTGAGAGTAAAGGCCCAATCTCCTGGTATAATTTTTTGAATAGTCACCTTTAACACATCTCCTGTTTCGGCACCTTCTATATAGACGGGTCCAGCCATCGGATGAACAGTTCCCCATTCAGGGCCACCCAATCGCGGATCTTTTGGAGCATCAGGATTAAGATCCAAATCATCGCAATTCCGACTGTTAAAATAAATTGTGTCTACTGGTTTTGCCACAGACGTCATGGGGATTGCCGGATGCAGTCTGTTTATGCAATTAGGATCCTCAAGACAATTGAGGGCGTTGTCTCCAACTATTATAATATCCTGTGCTTGGATATAAAATTGATTCAGGCTTATTAATAAAAATAGAATTAGTAGTTTCTTCATATTAATTCATATTGAGCATAACGGATTTGATAAAGTACGTTTTAATGCACTTTATCTTTTGTTACCACCTTTGTTTTTTCAGCGGTTCAATCATTAATTGCTTGATACATCAGATTTTTGAATTTGACATTCATGTCATTTTCATTTGGATTAAGTTGGGTCATCAAGATCCCAATTAATTCTTCCTGAGGATCCACCCAATAAAATGAAGCGAAATACCCTAACCATGAATATGTACCTTCACTCCCGGGATTACCTGTAAATATCGGACCTCTTGAAATGGCAAATCCAGATCCAAATCCGTGTCCCTTAAACCAGTTGAACTTATCTCCAGTCTGTTCACTTGTCATAAGTTCAACAGTTTTTCTTCCTAGCAGTTGTTTGTCTTTGAATTTCCCATTGCTGAGAAGCATTTGAAGAAATTTATAATAGTCTTCAGTTGTCGAAACTAATCCGCCCCCACCGGCAAAGTAATTTTTATTTGTTTCATGCATTGTATAGTCGGTAAAAAACCCGGTTTGATCTAGACCTACAAGCTTCCTCAATTGTCCTAATGAATCAATTCCATATAAGGATGCTAATCGCTTAACTTTTTGTTGTGGTAAATAGAAATAAGTATCATTCATTTCTAATGGTACAAATAATCTTTCCGTAAGGAATTTATCGAGTGTTTGGCCTGAAACAACTTCGATTAAATATCCGAGAACATCCATATTTAAACCATACTGCCATTTTTCTCCAGGATGATGGACGAGCGGCAACTTTGCCAATCTTTGTACCATATCTTCTATACTACCTTCTGATTCTCCTATACCATTATAAATTTCATTTTCAATGTATATATCAGAAATGTATGGTTGCTCAAAGAAGGCATATGTTAATCCTGATGTATGATTAAGCAAGTGCCGAATGGTTATTTGAGATCGAGCTTTTTCCAAAACATATGATTTATTAACAGTATCCTCAACCATAACCTGCATATTTGAAAATTCTGGTATGTATTTGGAAACAGCGTCGTCCAAGGTAAAATATCCATCTTCGAAGAGCATCATTGTGCTTGCAACTGTTATAGCTTTAGTCATCGAGGCGATTCTGAATATGTTATCAGTTTTCATTTGCTGTTTTGATTCGATATCCTTCATACCAAAAGCTTTGAGATACCCAATCTGACCTTTTCTGGCAATTAATGCAACACCGCCTGCAACCTCCTCTTGATCCACATATTCATTTAGAATTCGATCGATCGTCTCTAACTTTTCTAAGGACAGTCCAGATTCTTCAGGTGCAACAAGTGATTGACCAATTGCGGATAGAGAAATACCAATTAAAAAAAAGGTAACGAATATTTTAGCTATATTTTTCATATTTCAAGATGATTATGTTTTGTTAGCATTGGTAGTAACGGTTAGGCTATGATTCCGTTGCGGGAAATTCCGAGGGATTTTCAAAGTATGGAATCAACACGATATAAAGTTAGTTACTTTCTTTGAAATATTGACAAGCTATGGATTATATACGTTGTTGTACACTAGCTATTTCTAGCATATAAGCTTTAACCTCAAAACTTCATTTCCACTTTCTTTATGGTTATATTTTTTTATTTTCTTGAAGCCATACTTATCATAAAATGCTCTACCGATAATATTTTTCTCAAATACTTCGACCTCTAATTCTGAATGTTCTTGTTTAATAAAATCCACTAATTTTGTTCCTATTCCTTTTGAGTGGTTATTTGGTAGTACAAAAAGCCCTCCAATTTCATTATCCATCATGCTGATAAATCCAACTATTGAATTTTCAACTTCATATACCCAAGTTTCAGAATCAGGAATATAAATATTCGTCATATCTGATTTTACTTTTTCTACAAAGCTAGAACTCAAAAATGGATGGGCTAATACTGAAGATTGATACCAGACATTAATAATTTGTTCTAGGTCATGATTTTTATGTTTCCTAATCATTAGAGTCTCTGTTTAAGCTTGTGTACAACGGCCTGAATAAACGTCCGTTTTAATGGCGTTAATTTTTTGTTAGGCGCTGCTATCAGGTCTTATAATACCCATTCTTATACTTTATCTTAAATCGTTTTCTGATATTTGTCTCTTTTATGTAGTTTTCTTAATATGATGTACCTAATTATAATCCCAATTAACACTATAACAAGTATGATCGCAGTAAGTGACAGTTTCATTATTGATTGAAAACTTAAGCCTACTTTAAAATTCATTGGTTCATATTTGTACTTCGAATCATCAACTATTCCAGTCTTAAAAAACTTTTTAAGCATATAATCTAAAGCTGGTCTTTGTTTTCCATAAATGTCAGGAGTGTGAGCAGCTTCATCTATAATTATCTGAGTTCCGTTTTTTAAAAAAGGCAACAATTCTTTTCTTCCAAATTGTTCAGGAGTTGACACATCAATGTTTCCATTAATTAACAAAGTTCGTGTATCTGAATATTGAACTGTTCTTAATGAATCAGGAATAAGCTTAGCTGGCCATCCCTGAGCACCTATTCCTAATAGGGATCCAGGGGCCCCAATGATAGAATTTTCAGGCATAAATTCTTTCATTAAATCTAAGTCCGGATCAAAATCATAATCTGCAGAGGAAGCTTTAGAGGCAAGATCTCCCCAAAGCAATGCATCTTTTAACATTAAATCCATAGAAAGTGACAACATAGCAATCCCACTCCAATCTCCATTATCGGCAGCTATCCATGCATCAAATAATTTTGGTGCTGAGTCTGTAGAATACAACATCATAAACGTGCTCATTAGCACATAACCCTTTTTAATTGGAATAAACATCCAGCGCTCTGGTATTTGTCTAGATTTTTTTCGAATAATTTCGGCAATATCAATTTCTGAATCTCCATATATGGTGTCCTTCTTATATAACTCTGAATAATATTTTAAATGCTGATCCATAACCTCTGGTCGCCATTCAAACCGTCCTGGAGGGTTTACACTAATCATTGCTGATCTGTGTACATTATTTGGAAACATCCAATCGTATATCATGGCGAGACGCGTGCCGTAACTCGCACTGAATAAATTGATCTTTTTATATCCTAAAGATTTACGTACCAAATCAACATCTCTAAGAACTTCGGTAATGATGTATCCATCAGTATCTACGCCTTCATTTTGTAATCGTTTTGCTCCTTTAGCATATGCCTCAGCCATTAGATCAAGCGTTGATCTTTCAGTTAAATCGCCTGGCATATTTGCAAAGAACTCATCAATTTCCCGTAAATTAAGAATTACTGATCCCTCCACGCCTCGGAAACCAACAAGAACTATATCATGGTGTTCTATTAAATTATTTACAAAATGGTATGAATTTATATTTGGATTTCCAGGACCTCCATTTAAGTAGAAAATTGGTTCAGATACATTATCTCCTGTAGCATGAATTTGAATAAAGGGAATTTCTATTAAACGTGAATCAGGTTTACTTCTATTTTCAGGAACAATTATGATTCCAGAATGAGACCTAAACTTAAACTCATCGACTGGATATACATCTGGTTGATAAAAGTAGTCCCCAGATTTAACAATAGAAGGGACATCCATCTTTTTCATTAACGGTTCATCTTTACATGATGAAAAGCTTGTGAGAAGAATTATTGTATAAATGATATTTTTTATTTTCAAGGATTTCTCTTGTTTTAGGTTTTGTTTTAGTTGCGCCTAACGGTTTTGTATAAAACCGTTTTAATGGTTTTTATACGTTGTTGTGTGCTGTCTTTGTTAACCTTTTTTCATCCTTATCTATTCACTGATGAATCGTTGTTCTTATTTTGTTGTGCCTTCTTGTATTGGCCGAGAAAAGTGAAAAACATAGCCAGTACAAAGTAAATCAAAACTTTGGTGCCAAAACTATAGTGAAAGGGTAACGCATTTTGCTCTATTACTTTTTCCGGAAAATACAGGCCGGAGAAAGGATTTCCAAGAATAGTGCACAGTAACATCGCTATTAAAAAGAAAAAAATATAGCCTATCAATTGATATACTGAAGCAGTTTTGGTCGAATCATCAAGATTTCGATGATTCTGTGCCCAATACCATAGAACAGCAAAAAAGAATACTAATATAAAAAGCCCCCCTATTCCGAATAAGAGAGGATAATAACCGAGTGTTGGGGGGTATAGAAAACTCAAAATCACCAGTATAATTCCAATTGAATAGAGCCAGATATGCAATTTTATGGAGTCTCCTAAAAGTAATGTGCCAATGGCGATTAGCAGGATACCTGCGGACGGAAGAAAAGACATAACCATAAAAATAGGGCCAAATGCCTCCCATACCGTTCCTTCAAATTGTTCTGGTGGTGCACTACTCCAAACAGGGGATGTAAACCAAGGCATAATCCAGCCCGCACCAAAAATAAGCAACGCACCAATCAAGAATAATATTAATCCGATTTTTTTCATAGACACTTAATATTAGGTTTCAACTAGATTGCACATAACGATCTGTGTATGGTGTCGTAACTATTCCGCAGGGGAGCTATGCACTATACACAT
>JAAETN010000116.1 GCA_024228355.1 Maribacter sp.
ATGACTCACTGTCAAAGATGAAAGAGATAAACGTACCAATCCTCATAATGCATGGAGATAGAGATGAGCTTGTTCCGATTGGACATGGAAGGAAGTTATTTGAGGAAGCCAACGAACCAAAAGAATTTTACACCATCCCAGGCGCCATGCATAATGATACCCACATTGTGGGTGGGGAAGAATACTTCGACGTGATCAGGGATTTTGTGAATAAACTGACAAAACAAAAAAAATAAAAAATTTTACCACGGAATAGCACCAACAAATAATGTAAATTTCTCATGGATGTTAAGATTTACAATATTATTAATCATCATAGAACCAGGAAAGGTTACACCAACCCATTGTTAGCGACTTCTAATATTTATTATTTTGCAATAAACTTTGCTAAAAGTAGGTTCTCATATAATGCATATACTGTTGAAAATCTGATCTGCAGAAAATAATTTATTCCCATCATGGCCAATTGACAACCAATTTTTTTAAGGAATAATAAAGCATGAAAAAAATTGTACCCATAATTTTCTATGTGATTTTGTCATGTCTGGTTCCGGTAGTTTTCTGTACTGCCAGCTACGCCCAAATAGAAACTCCTTTGCGTATACCTATCACACCTGAAGAAATTCAGATAGGAAAAGTGGATTGGTATGGCGTATATATTCAAGGGGAAAAGATTGGTTACTCAACGATTTCGATTTCATATGATTCAGATGATTTATGCTATCTTGTAAAACAAAAATATCGCATGAAGTTGAAATCATTGAATCAAAAAGTAGATACAATAACAGAAACACTTTTAAAGTTTAAAGATAAGCCACCATACGCTTTCCTTCATGCAATTTCAACGACATCAATCAACTCTATAAATAAAAGTAGTGTTGAGGTTGCAAAAAGTGATGATGGTTTCAAGGTTATCGTCTCGAGTGGTGGGGAAAAACAGATAAAAAATATCCCCATCATTGATTATACGCTTGAAGATTTATTGACTCCTGAACAATGGATCAAGCAAAGCCCCAATATAGGTGATAAAATCTCCACAAGGCTATTCGATAATTCATTCTTAAAGCCATATATTGGTTATAACGAAATCATTTCAAAAAAAAAGACGACTATAAATGGTGTAAATATAATCTATTACGAAATAAAATCAACTTCATCCATTGATGATTTTGTTGATACTATAATATTGGACAACAATGGCAACACTATTTTCTGTACTGTGCAAGAGAATTTTGAGTTCCGGATTGAAGATGAGTCTTTGGCCAAAAATTTGGAATACGGTGATGATTTATTTATTAATGGCCTTGCTTTTATTGACAAGCCTCTTGGAGACCCTTCAAAAACCCAAAGCCTTGTTGTTGAACTTTTAGGTGAGGGCGCACCAAGTATTACAAACGGTCCCAACCAGTCAGTTATTTTTGATGAAAAGATGGATTTCTATACATTAAAGGTAGGCTCAGAACATGGAAAACAACCAGAAATTACCCCTGAAGATATCGAAAATAACCTGGAAGAAACGATTGATTATCCGATTACACACGACAAGATTATTAAAATTGCCAAAAAGGCTATTAAAGGGGCAAGCACAGAGGAAGAAAAAGTGAATTGTCTTGTTAACTTTGTGAAGGATTTTATTCAGTACGAAATTTCAATTGGTATACAAACGGTATTTGAAATCATTTCGGAAAAAAAGGGAGATTGTTCTGAACATGCCCTTTTATTTACTACCCTTGCCAGGGCATTGGGTATTCCCGCACGGGAAGTATCAGGTCTTTCTTATA
>JAAETN010000117.1 GCA_024228355.1 Maribacter sp.
ATTTGACGAAGCCATAGATGCACTTAAAAAAGCAATTGAAATCGACCCACAATTTAAGATAGCACACCTTAATCTTGGATTTGTCTACTTCGAAAAAGGCATGTTAGATGAGGCCATTGAAGAGTATGAGATCGCTATTGGTATCGACCCTAAATTCGCTGAAGCGTATAGCAATATGGGACTGGTATTTTGCGAGAAAAAAATGTTTGACGAAGCCATTGAAATCCTTAAGAAAGCAATTGAGATAAACCCTACACTACCCGACGCCCACAATAATCTCGGTTTCGCATACTGGAACAAGGACCTTAAAGAGAAAGCCATGCGTGAGGTGACGATATATAAAGGATTGATAGGCGCTCAATAGAAACCTGAAAAAATAATCATATAGGCGAAAAAAATGTAGGAGCTGTTTCCCAAACAGCCTTTAATGAAGGTTCGTTTGGGAAACGAACCCTACAGGAAGAACAAAAAATATGGCTTTCCGCAACAGATACTAGTTACAAAAAAAACTTTATAAAACAAATTCCTTGCTTCTTGGAGTGCAGCAACCG
>JAAETN010000118.1 GCA_024228355.1 Maribacter sp.
CTACGATAAATAAAATTCTCAATTCGAATTTGAAGAACTATAAATGAAATTGCAAAAGTAGGTGTAGCAAAAAAAACGATCAAGAGCCAATTAATAGCATTGAAATACCACAATAGGAACAGTAAAATTATAGAAGAAGACGATGTAATCAAGAATGCCGACCTCAGGGCAAACCTATATGATTTTTTTAAACGAATCGCCATTATAGCACAAACTTATAACCTACACCTTTTACGGTTTTAAAATGATCGTCACCAATTTTTTCACGTAATTTTCGAATATGTACGTCTATGGTTCGCCCCCCAACAACAACTTCGTTGCCCCATACTTTATCAAGAATTACTTCACGTTTAAAGACCTTATTAGGTTTTGATGTGAGTAAGGATAATAATTCAAATTCTTTTCTGGGAAGTATAATTTCGGTTCCGCTTTTCTCTATTTTGTATTCTTCTCGATTAATTACCAAATCTCCCACCTTAAAAATCTCCTCTGCACCCTCGGTATCATCCTTTAATCTTCTAAGAAGGGCCTTGACTTTGCTTACCAACACCTTGGGTTTAATAGGTTTTGTAATATAGTCATCAGCACCAGCTTCAAAACCAGCAACTTGTGAATAATCCTCGCCTCGTGCCGTAAGAAATGTGATAATTGTATTCTCAAGACCCCGGCTTTTACGAATGACCTCACATGCTTCAATACCATCCATTTCTGGCATCATTACATCTAAAATAATTAAATGGGGTAGTTTTTTCTTTGCTTTGGCAACTCCCTCAACACCATTTTTAGCAGTAAAAACCTGGTATCCCACAGAAGTAAGATTGTAACTTACAATCTCTAAAATATCTGGTTCATCATCAACCAACAGTATCTTTATATTCTTCTTTTTCATTGAAAAACCATATTCGATTATAGCATAAAAGTAAATATAATACTAATACCCTCAACCGTTCTTGCAAGTACCTAAGAAGTAACGTAAACATAACACTAGGGACTTAAATTGGTCACAAACAGTTTATTATGATTAAGAAGCTTATGCATTTCATCGAATTTAACTTAAATGATGGGAAAGCAGCTACAATCGAAAACTAAAATTATTATATTTGCGGAACGCTTTTTGCAACACCATTTATATGAAGAAACTTTACTTTGTTTTCTTTCTACTTTTTACTTCGTTGAGCTATGCGCAGGATGCCAAGCCAAATGGGGATATAGATGGTTTTAAATTATATCCAAATCCAGTCACAAACGGCAAAGTGTACATTATTACTGCGGATAGAGCCCCAAAAAAGATTCTGATTTATGATGTTTTGGGAACTCAGGTTATGTCAACTACACTACTTAGGGAAGAATTGAATGTTTCTGAATTGGATGCCGGGGTTTATGTTCTGCGTGTTTACGAAAAGGACAAAATGGCGACCCGAAAGCTGATTGTTAAATAGTTTTTTCCATTTTTAGTCAAATTATTGTTTTAGTTTTTATCGATGATTAACCTAAAATATCGATGAACTGCAAACCACCTTATATTTACCTACATTTTATCGAATTTCACAACATTTTCTTAATGTAAGTTTCCCCTTTCAGTATCTTTATTCTCGTTGATCCCAAATCAATACAAATGAAGAAAATCTACTTTGTCCTACTTATGGTCTCTTCTATTGCACTTTCCGCACAGGAACCGGTAGATTTTAACCATCCGCGAAATGAGGAAATTTCAGGATTTAAACTTTATCCCAATCCAGCTTTTGATGATGTGGTATATATTACCACGACTAAAAACGCGCGTAAGGAAGTCACCGTTTATGATGTTTTTGGTGAAATAGTCCTTACCGATCGTATTTTGAATACCTCACTGGACATTTCCAGGTTGGTGCCAGGAGTTTATGTCCTACAAGTAACAGAGGATGGTAAAACAATCACCAGGAAGCTCGTCGTAAAATAAGTTTCACATTAAATTCGATCATTTTTTCATATTATTACCTTTGTTCCAACGAAGCTAATGATCGATACCTCAAAAATATTTGAAATTTCCACCCCTCAAGAATTTGAATCAAAGGCATTGGACATCTTTAGATTTCAAATAGCAAATAATAAGGTTTATAGTGATTTTTGTGAATATCTGGGCAGAACAAAGGATAACGTAAACTCAATTAAGGAAATCCCCTTTTTACCAATTGGTTTTTTTAAATCAAAGAAGGTAATTTCCACTAGAAATCGTGCACAATTAGTTTTCTCAAGCAGTGGTACAACTGGTCAAATAACCAGCAAGCATTATGTAACGAACACAGCGTTATATAAGGAAAGTTATTTAAGAGGCTTTCAATCTTTTTACGGTACTATTTCAGATTATTGTGTTTTAGCACTCCTGCCCTCCTATCTTGAGCGCAGTGGGTCTTCTTTGATATATATGGTCGATGATTTGATTAACAAAAGCAATCACCCGGAAAGTGGTTTTTATTTGCATGAAACTGATATATTTCTTGATAAATTGAAAAGACTTGATTCTGAAGGACAAAAGGTTTTGCTTATTGGTGTTTCTTTTGCTTTAATGGATTTGGTTGAAAAACACCATGTGCAATTGAGAAATACCATTATTATGGAAACGGGAGGGATGAAAGGTCGTAGAAAAGAATTGGTTCGGGAAGCGTTGCACGATATCCTTAATAAAGGCTTTGGTACTCAAACCATTAATTCTGAATACGGGATGACAGAAC
>JAAETN010000119.1 GCA_024228355.1 Maribacter sp.
ATTCGCTTGATGAATCGTTTGGCGAACCAATTACAGACAAACCTTAATGTGGATAATACCACCGAAGGCGTACGATTTTGGTTCAATTTTAAATAGAGTTCTGTAAATTTGAAGTACTAAATACTTCAAAAATGAAAATTACATTTCTTGGGCATGCTTCACTCTTAATTGAAGCCGGAAAATCATCAATTTTAGTAGATCCATTTATTTCAGGGAACGAAAAGGCCTCTGGAATAATCAATATTCAGGATTTAAATCCCGATTACATTCTTGTTACACACGCGCATCAGGACCATGTTTTGGATGTTGAAACCATAGCAGAATCCTCGGATGCGGTTGTTGTGAGTAATTATGAAATAGCCATGTACTATGAATCCAAAGGTTTAAAAGCACACCCCATGAACCATGGTGGTAATTGGAAGTTCGATTTTGGAAACTTGAAATATGTCAATGCCATACACACCTCTTCATTTGCAGATGGAATTTATGGTGGTGAACCTGGAGGATTTGTTCTTTCAACTGAGAACAAACATGTCTATATTGCCGGGGACACGGCTTTGACAATGGATATGAAAATAATTCCAGTTACTACCAGTTTAGATCTTGCCATATTGCCTATCGGTGATAACTTTACCATGGGAATAGATGATGCTGTTCTTGCCTCAAAGTTCGTTGAGTGTGATAACATACTCGGATACCATTATGACACTTTTGGGTATATTGAGATTGACCATGATTTGGCCGTTCAGAAATTCAATAGCGAGGGTAAGACATTGCATTTGTTGGAAATTGGAGCGTCATTGATTATCTAACTTGACTACCTAAAACTAATTTATGAAGGAGTTTAGGGAAGAACATTTCCGTGTATATTCCCTTTAATTCGCCACGGCCAATATAGGCATCGATCTTTTTGTGTTCGATTGCTCGTATCATTTCGCGCTAGAAAACGCCTACCAACTATTGCCCGTATTCCATACTACTTTACTCCACTCTGCATTTCTTTGTTTTTTAGTTTTAAAATATAGTTTAATTTGGCAGCAACGAATGAAGGCTACAATTAAAAAATACACATTGAATTTTAAGAGACCCAGCGGAACATCGCGGGGAATCCTAAACCAAAAGGAAACTTGGTTGTTGATTTTGGAAAGCAATGGTAAATATGGTATTGGGGAATGTGGTATGTTCAAAGGCTTAAGTTGTGACGATGTGCCCGAATTCGATAAGAAGCTAAATTGGCTATGCAGGAATATTGATAAAGGGAAAGATTTTTTGTGGAATGAATTAAGGTTTTTTCCTAGCATTCAATTTGGACTCGAGCAGGCTTTTTTATCACTTAATTCTGATAATCCAATTGTTTTGTTTCCTTCTGAATTCACAAAGAATGAAGCTCCAATTCCAATTAATGGATTAATCTGGATGGGGGATGAGGGCTATATGCAGGAACAAGTCCAACAAAAATTGGAAGAAGGCTTCACTTGTTTAAAAATGAAAATTGGGGCAATTGACTTCAAAGCTGAAATTTCCCTTTTGGAATCAATTAGGAATAGCTATACCCCAGATCAAATAGAACTGCGTGTTGATGCCAACGGAGCATTCCAGCCTGAGGAAGCTTTGGAAAAACTCCAGGTATTATCAACCTTCGATTTACATTCCATAGAACAGCCCATTAAACAAGGTAATGTACAGCAAATGAAATCATTGTGTAATAATACGTCCCTGCCCATTGCACTCGATGAGGAATTGATTGGTGTAATCGATGTAACTAAAAAGGAAGAATTGCTACAAACCATACGACCTCAGTTCATTGTATTAAAACCAACTTTAGTGGGAGGGTTTAAAGGTAGCGAAGAATGGATCAGGATTGCGGAGGAACTTGGAATTGGCTGGTGGATCACCAGTGCACTTGAAAGCAATATTGGTTTAAATGCCATAGCGCAATGGACATATACCCTCGGGAACCCAATGCCACAAGGATTAGGGACTGGCGGACTTTTTACAAATAATTTCGATTGTCCATTACAGGTTAAAAAAGGATATATTTATTATGATAAGAACCAGAGCTGGAAAGCAAATTTAATAGAGGATTTATGTTTATAGAACAAGGATATAAGGGTAACATTGGATTGTGGAAATATTGGATTCCCATATTAGGGTTTTCAGCATTGATGGTAGTCAACTATATAATGACCATAAATTCACCTGAAGATGTTGATGTTATGATGAAAAATTTCATTGATAAGGTAGGGCTTAATGTGTTTTTTATATTGGCAATTGGTCCTTTAGTAGCTGGGTTTTTTATTATTCTTGGATGGGTTTACCTGGTTCATGGACAGTCTATTACCTCTTTAACTACTTCCCGAAAAAAAATAGATTTAAAGCGAGTTTTGTTCGCATTCGGACTTTGGGGTGGTATTACTGTTTTAATGATCCTAGCGGATGTAATAATGTCACCTGATGATTATGTTTTTAATTTCAAACCAATTCCATTTTTGATATTAGTGGTGATGGCTGTCATTTTGGTGCCATTGCAGACCAGTTTTGAAGAGTATATGTTCAGAGGACATTTAATGCAAGGCCTTGGAATTATGTCAAAGAACAGATGGGCACCTCTGATTATTACCTCAGTTCTTTTCGGGATTATGCATGCCGCAAATCCCGAAGTGGGAAAAATGGGATATGGCATTATGATTTTCTACATTGGTACCGGTTTCTTCTTGGGGATTTTAACACTTATGGATGAAGGCCTTGAACTTGCTTTGGGTTTTCATGCCGCGAATAATCTTACTGCAGCCTTGTTGGTAACAGCAGATTGGACCGCTTTTCAAACCAACTCAATCTATAAGGATGTTTCTGAGCCCACATTGGGTTGGGACATCTTAATCCCAGTTTTGGTCATATACCCCTTGCTTTTATGGGTCTTTTCAAAAAAATATGGTTGGAGAAACTGGAAGGAAAGGCTTACAGGAAAAGTAATGGAAAAAGAGATTTATCTAGCTCAAAATACCAATGCAACCGAATTATAAAAAAGTACATCCTAATTTCAAATTTAACGGAGTAGCGGTATCATTCAATGATTTGGAAGAAATAAGCTACAGTCTCATAAAAGAGGGAGAACCTTATGAACGGGATTTTGGTGATTTTTTATTGAATTGGATTGATAAAGAACCAACGATTCAAGTAAAAACTTCAGGGTCTACTGGTATTCCTAAAACGATTCATTTAAGAAAGCAACATATGGTCAACTCGGCTTTCGCAACAGCAAAGTGTTTTAATTTGAAAGCTGGTGATTCTGCTTTATTATGCCTTTCTGGCGCCTATATCGCGGGTAAGATGATGTTTTTAAGGGCTATGGTGTTAGGATTGGAGTTGGATTTGGTCGAACCTTCATCAACGCCTTTGTTAGGTGGTAACAAATCATATGATTTCTGTGCTATGGTGCCCTTTCAACTAGAGAGTTCATTACCGGATATCAATAGAATTAAAACACTTATCGTGGGTGGAGCACATATTTCATCATCGTTAAAAGATAAGATTCAAAATTTAAAAACTAGTATTTATGAGACCTATGGGATGACAGAGACCATAACCCATATTGCTGTAAAAAAGATAAATCTGGATAAAACCGTCAATCAGGATAGTGTCGAGAACCACTTCAAAACCCTTCCAGGCATTACGATACAAAAAGACGAAAGAAATTGTCTAGTAATTAATGCACCAGATATAAATCCTGCGCCTATAATCACCAATGATATGGTGGAACTAATTTCGGACACGGAATTCAATTGGTTGGGCAGATATGATAATATTATTAATTCTGGTGGTGTAAAATTGATTCCGGAACAAATTGAACTTAAACTGGCCTCTATTTTGAAGGACAGGTTTTTCGTTGTTGGGATTCCAGATGAACATTTGGGGCAAAATATGATTTTATTGATTGAGAAAGAAGGTGAAGACTCAGAAATTTTCGACAGAATTAAATCTTTGGAAACACTTGAAAAATATGAAATTCCTAAAGATATACTGTTTTTGGAAAGCTTTGTCGAAACCGTAAATGGTAAGATTTCCAGAAAAAATACCCTTCAACGAATTTTGAATTCTTAGGATTTTTCGTTGCACTATTAATTTGTATTTTCAGGGTATAAACTAAACTCATGAAAAAAATAATATTACTATTTTACGTCATCTTTTCAATTTCTCTAAATTCTCAACAAATTCTCCCTGAAAATGAGCGTGCTAGAGTAATAGATGATATCCTGGCTGATAGATTCAACCATCTTTTACCAGAACTTATGGATAAAACGGATATTGACATGTGGATTCTCATTTCGCGGGAATACAATGAAGATCCTGTACTCCGGACCATGTTGCCATCAACTTGGTTGAATGCACGAAGGCGTACTATTTTGGTATTTCATAGAGATAAAACTAAGAATACGATTGAGAAATTGGCCGTCGCCCGGTACGATGTAGGCGAAAATATTATATCGGCCTGGGATAAGGAAAAGGAGCCTGATCAATGGAAACGATTGATGCAACTCATTGAAGAAAAAAATCCATTTAAAATAGGGTTGAACTTCTCCCGGGACCACAATATTGCCGATGGTCTCGATAAAACCGATTATGATGAATTTATGGTGAACTTGCCGAAGAAATACCACAATAAAGTGGTTTCCGCAGAACAACTGGCAGTTCGATGGATTGAAACCCGCACAGAACGTGAGATGATAATCTTCAACCAATTGGTAGATATAACCCATGATATAATTGCCGAGGCCTTTTCCGAAAAAATCATTACCCCTGGGATTACGACAACAACCGAAGTAGAATGGTGGATGCGCCAAAAAGTTACAGATTTAGGATTGGAGACTTGGTTTCACCCAACTGTTGATGTACAGCGAACCAGTGAGGAATTGGTGAATCACTTGTATTCATTTTCGGGACGTCCCGATGATTTGATTATTCAACCTGGTGATTTATTACACTGTGATTTTGGAATTACCTATTTACGATTAAATACCGATTGCCAGGAATTGGCCTATGTGTTGAAGCCAGGGGAG
>JAAETN010000120.1 GCA_024228355.1 Maribacter sp.
GAGTCTTTTAGCAGCTGCGGAAAAGTTACATTGGTTGTATCAAAAGGGGATAGGTTATCTATCTTCCCATTGATATGGGAATGCTTCCCAGTTAATATAACAGCCCTTGACGGAGCACATATAGAGTTTGTAACCGTCGCATTTGTGAAGAGCATGCCCTCATTGGCGATTCTATCAATATTCGGTGTTTTAATCAACTTGTCATTATAGGCGCTTATGGCTTGGTACGCATGATCATCTGACATGATGAAAACAATATTGGGCCTTTGGGACTTAAGATTCTCTTTTTTATGATTTTGGCATGAAGTAAAAATAAGAAAGCTTATTAGCGCGAAACCGAGGAAATTGATTTTCATTTAATGAAGTTTGACTGGTGTTGATCAAATGTATAGATTATTAGCCAAAACACTATGGTGATCTAGGGTAATTGGCCAGTACTTTTTGAAACTGCTTATGAATTTCCTTAACTGCTTTTGACTGCACATCCTTATTCAAGGGATTTTGTTCTTCCACATCATTTTCCAGGTTATAGAATTCCCCATTTTCATACAATTTCCATTTTTTGTTTTGCACATAACGACGTGGCTTGAAATTCCCCCAATGTGGTTCGTAATGGCAGAAAATCCATTCCCTTGCTTCCGAGTTATCTCCGATAAGTTGTGGGTAAAAACTATGACCATCTGTTAATGATGAATCCAATTTATTTTGTGTAGCAGTTTCCAAAATAGTGGGTAGAAAATCGGTAAAGTCAATTAGGTTATCATTAACGCTTCCTTTTTTGATTTTCCCATCCCAAAAGGCTATCAGGGGTACATGCGTGCCTGCATCCGTGGTATACCCTTTGTTTCCTTTTATTGACTTACCATCATAGGTAGAGGTAACATCACGATCAGTACCATTATCGCCAACAAACAGTAGTAAGGTATTGTTTTGAATGCCCATGTCTTCAACTTTCTTTCTTATGCGACCCACAAGCTTATCCATATAAAACACCATTTCACCAAAATATGTAGTATCGTTTACTTTTAGTGAAGGGTCGAAAGATTTGAAATTTTCATTAATAGGAGTAGGGACAAAGGGGTCATGTGTGAGTACCATGGGATAATAAATGAAAAATGGATTCTCCTTATTTTCGTCCATAAAGGTCTCGATCCTATCCACAAAAATATCGGGACCAAATTTATCTTCATATGTCATTGTTCCATCCTTGGAACTTAAAGTAGGGTTCTTGTATCTGTACCCCCGTTGGTCTATTTGCCAAAGACAAAAGTCATCAAAACCCGCTTTTTCGGGCGTAGTGCCCTTTCTATTTCCGGCTAATTTTTGTTGATGGGCATTACCCAATAGTTGCCATTTTCCTGCAATAAAGGTTTTATAGCCACTCTCTTTCAAATAATGGGCAAAGGTCTTTTCAGTAGGGTCCAAGAGTCCAAAACCAATATAGTTGCGATGATTATACTTTCCCGTCATCAATTGCACCCTTGAGGGAGTGCAAAGAGGTGTGGAATAACAATGGTCGAATCTCATACCATCGAGGGCAAGTTGATCTAGGTTCGGCGTTTCATAACTTGAGCCCTTGTAAGTACCTAAGGCCTCGAAGCCAAGATCATCGGCCATTACAATGATAATATTGGGTTTTTTAGACCTGACCGGCTCTGGTTTTGTCGATTCCTTGCAAGATACAGCGAGTAGTACGATAGCTATAATGAAAAATAAACTGCTACTATTCCCGTAAATCCACATAGGCCTATATCTAATGGATAATCCTATTCTAAAGAAATTTGATATTTGATCAATTAAAAAAATCAATGCAATTGGTTTACAGTTTTACGTAGTGCTACCAAATTGGTCAATAAATTTTCCAAATGGTCCAAATGTAACATATTGGCACCGTCACTTTTAGCGATTGAAGGGTCGTAATGTGTTTCCATGAATAATCCATCGACTCC
>JAAETN010000121.1 GCA_024228355.1 Maribacter sp.
GAGGTTGTCACCAGTAGCTCTTTGATACCCCAGAATCCAAATTTTTCGGCTTTATATGAGGCATGGCAAAAACTTGATTTTTTTACTCACTTCTGGAACAGCCTGGTTCTAACCGTAATTGTCATTCTTGGCACGGTTGTTATTTACTCATTGGCCGGATATGGATTTGCGGTATTACCGTTTAAAGGCGGCAACATTTTGTTGGCTTTCTTTTTATCGATGTTGCTGGTGCCGGGTGTAACTATTTTGGTGCCATTGTATGTTATGCTCAGGCTGCAAGTGCCCATTATTGGCCCGGAATCACCCTATTGGTTAACTTATGTTGGTGTAGCGATTCCAATGATTAACGGGGGTGGCCCGTTTGCCATGCTTTTGTTTCGTAATTACTCAATACCTTCGCCAAAAATTAGCAAAAAAAGAGCGATTGAGTACCATACGTTTTTAATCTCAGCAAGAAAAAGTGCAAAGGAAAATAACCGCTCATGCCAGATATAATAATAGTATTACAATGTTTAAGCCAAAGTCTAGATAGTACAACGCTTCGTCAACTGGGTCATATTGTACTAGCAATGCTGGCGATGACAGGTCGGGTAACAATGTTAGGTATCTCCCGTTGGACAGATGAAAAGGGCGGCAGTTACCGGACAATTCAGCGATTTTTCAATACAACCATTGAGTGGGCAAAAGTGAATTGGTTTTTCATCCGGCATCATCTGCTAGACCCAACCGATACGATCTTGCTCGGTGGAGATGAGAGCGTGGTAACCAAATCGGGAAAGAAAAGTTATGGCTTAGCCCGTTTTTTTTCGTCATTGTACGGCAAACCAGTGCCAGGCTTATCATTTTTTAGTTTGTCATTGATCAGCGTCAAAAAGCGGACATCATATCCGATTATGACGGAGCAAGTGGTCAAAGAGAAAGATGAAAAACCAGCTAAAAAGAAATCGGCTAAAAAGAACAAAAAGAGCAAAGGAAAAGTAGGCCGGCCCAAAGGAAGTAAGAACAAGAACCGACGGGAGGTTGAATTGACCCCCTACTTATCACAAATCCAAACAATGCTCAAAAGTGTCCTACGTTTGATTGGAATTGATCTTGCCCCGGTTTATTGCGTCATGGATGGTGCTTTTGGGAACAATAATGCTTTACAAATGGTGCGTCAATGCTCCCTTCATTTGATCTCCAAACTGCGCTATGATGCTGCTCTCTATTTCCCCTACAAAGGTAAACAAAAAAAGAAAGGGGCCAACAAAAAATATGGAGCCAAGCTAGATTATAACAATATTCCCAAAAAATATCTCAAAGAAACAACCCTACTTGATGATATCCGAACTGAAATCTATCAGATGTCCATGTGGCAAAAACTCATCCCTGACCTGCTCAATGTGGTTGTCATCGTCAAAACTAATCTCAAAACTCAAAAAGTGGCCCACGTTGTTCTTTTTAGCACTGATTTAGAGTTGGCCTTCGCTAAACTGATTGACTATTATCGCCTCCGTTTCCAGATCGAATTCAATTTCCGTGATGCCAAACAGTTCTGGGGCTTGGAAGATTTTATGAATGTTAACCAACTCCCTATTTACAATGCCGCTAACCTGGCTATGTTTATGGTTAACGTTTCTCAGGCCCTCATTGAGAAAATTAGACCCACTCAACCTGCTTTCAGTGTCAATGACCTCAAAGCACACTTCAGGGGGCATAAATACGTGTCCGAGACATTAAAATTGCTTCCGCAAATACCTGAACCTATTTTTATTAAACGTATTTTTACCCGTATCGCCCAATTAGGCTCTATTAACACCTCCTAATTGGCAATGGTATTGTTGGGTAAAAACGTATAGCCATATTCTTGATCGAATTTAGTGTATACCTGATCATGTACTGTAAAATTCAGGATATGCTTCGGAATTTCTTCTTCTATCGAAGTCTGCAATGTTGTTGTTAGATATATTCTATAGAGAAACTCGCCTATCCCCATAGCAAAGACAACACTGATGACCCCTAAAATAATGTTAATAATATTATGCTTTACCATGTCAGGTTATTTCTAAAACATTCACTCTTGTTATCCCTCTTTAGAATTGTGCTTAGTGATTACAAAAGTACCGAGGAGAGGCTACTCAAGATCGAACTTCTCCTTACGGACTGTTCATCTTGACCATTCTACTGATCTCTTCCGAATTAGTCAGGGTGTTACAACCCTATTAGCAA
>JAAETN010000122.1 GCA_024228355.1 Maribacter sp.
AAGTCTTTGGCATAAATAGATTCGAGTCCTAGCGGGCCCATTTTTATACAAATGGTTACGATTCAATTGAGGATAGTAGTGGATGCATTACATGACTGAAAATAGGGAAAATAAAGACGCTGTCTTCGTGTAAATGAAATGAGGCTTTTGGTAGTACTAGAACACGGGAAAGTAATTTTCAAGTAAAATTACAGAGAAGCTATTAAAAAGAACTGTGCAAATATATTTATAAAACAGAATAACTCCTGCCCAAATAAAGGATAGATGATTTTATTGGTGTCTACTTGCAATCATCACCGACTGACATACCAAAAGGCCAACATTATATCTAAAATTATATTTACTCAAGTTAATTTTAGATTAAATAAATGAGATGGGATTAACATACTATGACAAGGTAGAATTATCATAACATTGGAAAGCATAGATCTAAAGTTGATGAAATTTAGTATGCCTAAGACAGCAAAGAATCATCTTGCAGCTATTGCATGACATTAAAAAAAAGAAACATGAAAAATGAGCCTCTACAATATTCTCAGTTATGTAGTTATCAGTTTAGGATTCTTATTTGCTTGCTTTGCAGTTTGCCTTGCTTATCGGATACAAAGGAAAGGTGATAAGGAACAAAAAGGTGGATCAAAACGAATTATTTTGATTGAAATCTATGCTTTTATGATGTTTTCAATCATTCTTTGTATAATTAGTTTCTATCTGGACAAAGGAGAAATACACGTACCTGAAAACTTAATTACTAATGTTATTGGCAATGAAAACCTCTTAAAAAACGGTGGATTTGAACAGGATTTGGGGCATTGGGGTACAGGATATTTCGAAGCAAATAAATATGGAGGGAGGACACGCGCCTTTTATTTGTCTGAAAAATGGATTATAGAGGATGGAGCATGGAAATTAAAAATTACAAATGCTTCAGGTTCTGTTGTTTCCGGGATCAGCAAATTCGGCAAAAAATCATTCAAGATTGATATGAACGAAGAACAGGAAACACAAATATTTGCAACTATGAGCCAGCGAATTGATGGATTAACTAAAAATGCTAAATACATAATAAGTTTCTGGGCAAAAACTGAGAATGCAAGACGAATGACCTTTGAAATCACTACAAGGAAGACATGGGGTCCAATTGTGCAAATAGAGGAAGGCACTTATGATTGGCGTGAGTATACTCACATTATTAACATTGGTAATAACTCATCAGTAGATTTTCGCATTCTTTCTGTAGATCGTGGAACTGTATGGGTAGATGGTATAAGTTTTAAGAGATATTATCCTGATGACATTCAAAATTAAAAAAAATATAGGTGTTAATAACGAAAATTATTGTTAGTAAAGTATCAGTGGAGAATTATTATTAATTCCAAATCTTTTCTAAGGCAATTTCTGGGCAAGTCTGATTTTATTAGAAATATTTACTTTCGGTTTGTTAAAAAGTTTGATGGTTATATCCGCATATATCTTACTCTTGAATGCAACTTAACGTGTAGGTATTGTGTAAACCAGTGTCATAGTAAAGAAAAGCTTAAGGATGACGATTTTGTATCTGCTAAAAAGTGGATAACTGCAATTAACCGGGAAAATAGAGATGTTATATTTACCGGTGGAGAACCAACATTGCATCCCGATTTTATTGAAATTGTTAACTCTATTAACCCAAACATCCACGTAAAAGTTTACACCAATCTAATATGGTCAGATGATTTTACAGAAAGATATATTAGTGAATTAAGTCGGCCTATTAAACTATTTGTTAGTTATCATCCATCGGGAGGGAAGCCGGAACCATTTATCGGTAGAATTCTTAGACTACAAAAAGCGGGAAAATTTAATGGCATTGTTCATTCTGTGGATTACAAAAAACAGCGCGAGTTTATAAAAAAGGCGAGAGATAAATTCAAAGAAGCCGGAATAGAATTGACAATAGATGAGGACCAGGAAGAAGTTTTCAGTGAAGCATGTGCCCAAGAATCTAAGAATATTGTTGAATGTTCCAAAAAAATTATCTTAATTTCCTCTGACGGCACAAGATACCAGTGTGTATCTAAACTTGTTCGCGGTATAAATCCTCTCGAAAACATATTGGAAGAAAATTTAAAAAAAGAACTGGTTCATAGTACCTGCCATGAGTATGGTTATTGTGCTCCTTGTGATATGCTTGGTGATGTTAAGATTAAAAAGCTTTAACATTCTGGGTATTGTTTTATAGGCATGGAACACTCCAAAATTTAATTAATTGGATTGGTTTTGGTTTTATTACCCCTTATAGCTTTTTCCCCAATGCGGCTTCGTCCTGTTTTCAAATTGTGGTTAAAGGTTGCCAAAGCCGTTGGGTGGTTTAACACTCAAATTATCCTGACCTTAGTATACATATTGATATTTATTCCGTTTGGTCTGTTAATAAATATGTTTCGGAAAGACCAAGTGAGAAGGGAATTACCAAAAGAAGGGGGAACATATTGGGAACCTTATGAACAAGCGGGTTTAAAGGATAGAAAACGTTATGAAAGGCAATTTTAGGAGGTAATAAAAAATGGATCTGTTAAAGGAAATGTGGGCTTTTTTAAAGGTAAGGAAAAAATTCTGGTTGTTGCCGATTGTCATTATTTTGCTCTTGTTAGGGGTGCTGATAGTCTTTACGGAGTCTAGCGCTGTAGCACCATTCATCTATACTTTATTTTAATTATGAATATACTTGGAATATCTGCATATTATCATGACAGTGCTGCGGTGCTGATAAAGGGCGGTGATATTGTAGCCGCTACGCAGGAAGAGCGGTTTACTCGCAAGAAACACGATGACGGATTTTCTCTGATGGCGGCAGAGTACTGTTTGAGCGAAGGTGGAATTGATGTGTCACAGGTAGATCATGTTGTGTTTTACGATAAACCGCTTCTTAAGTTTGAACGACTCCTGGAAACATATCTTGGATTTTCTCCCAGAGGATGGATGAGTTTTCGAAAGGCTATGCCCCTGTGGATAAGCAAAAAACTTCACCTTCCAAAGATAATAAAGAGAGAGCTTGGGTGGAAGGGGAAGGTCCTTTTTGACGAACACCATGAACCACACGCTGCAAGCGCGTTTTTCTCTTCACCATTTCGAAGAAGCTGCTATTATTTGCTTCGATGGTGTTGGGGAGTGGGCTACCACCACATGTGGGATTAATAAGTGTTTCTTTACCACAAAGAAAATTAATGATGTAATAGCATTGAGGTTGCAGCGCTTTAAAGGGTTGCGATCATAGCAATGTAGAGTTTCAGAGTATAACAGATTATTACCACAGAAGACGCA
>JAAETN010000123.1 GCA_024228355.1 Maribacter sp.
AACCTGAAAGGTGAAATATCACGCTCTCGTTTGCAAAAACAAACCTGTTTACCAAGTCTATTTATTGAATCTTTTGAAAATAATTGTTTGAATTGTTTGCTCATTTTGTTAATGTTTAATTGTCCCATTCGAATCACCCTGAAAGTTTTTTGTCGAATGATCAGATCGGGTGGGACACAAAAAGTTCCCTATATTTTACTATTCATTTTTTCTTAAGATCTTACCTATGAATGTTTCTTAGATTCAACTTGCTAGTGCAACAGTTGGGTTTATACCAAAAAATATTTGATTTGGCGTTTTAATACCAAGAGTTTTTCTTGGTCGATTATTAAGTTTATCCATAACAGTGTTTATCTCCTGTTTTGTGATCGTTGTAAAGTCATATTTTTTGGGAAGTATTGCCGGATTAAACCATTAGTATTTTCATTTAATCCTCGTTCCCAAGACGCATAAGGATGGGCAAAGTAAAATTTAGCATTGAGAGCATTAGCTACACGCTCATGTGCTGGCCTTTAGCGTTGCTTCTTGCTGCTCGATCCGCCAGCGCCTGGCAAAAGCCGACACCCTGTCATAAGAGCCGGTATAACCCAGAGGGATAAGATTATAAAATAGCTGCTTCACCGAACGCCATTGCTTGCGATTACGACTGGATTCCCTATGTAGCCAGTTTTTGAGTGTTGGTGCATACTCATCCAGCTTACTGGTTTTTTTATATTTTGAATACTGAGGCTCTACCTCATTGTTTGTCAGATATTTTCTGACAGTGTTTCTTGATAAACCCGTTCGCTTAGCAATTTCACGGATGGACTTCCCATCTCAGTGATGCCAACGCCGGATTACACTTAATAATGCCACGTCAATCACTCCTTTTTACTCCTGCAATCATGTTTGCAGGATAGGATTACACGTGGATCACTTTTTGGTGCAATTTATGGAGTAAAGTGGATCACTTCTAGATGCAATTCAACACCTTTACGAAGGAATTTCTTTTTTTATCTCTCCTCTGTAGCCCAGTAGCCATAGGGCCTGCAGGGGCAGTTAGGAATTTACGAGGGGATGGTCACAAAACCCCAACAAATGATTGTGGGGTAATGGTCAAAAAGAGGTTGCTTTCAGTCTATATTGAATACCTTTACTGGCTATTGAAAATTTTTTTGCTATGGACAAGACTCAACATAGCTATTATTCTACTTATACGCAGTTAAACCTTGCAATATGGGAGGAGACCATATATGACAGAGCCTCCCTCATGGTCAGAGTCAGAATCGTTCAACACAGCATAACGGTATATTGAAACATAATGGAGCTTCCTTTGTTCATCCCTTTGTTAGCGAAAGTTAATGTAGTAACATGTTTATAATTACTATCAACCAAGCAGTGTTGCAGGTTTGATCATCTATATCATCAGGATATGGGTTATAAGAGCAAGGTTGGTAAGGATAGTCAGAAGGGACAATTTCATCCTTTCCAATCGAAGCTGGGTCATCGACCCCCGGTGATAATGGTCCAATAAAGAGTTGGTTAAACAACTCGTCCCGAATGGCATCATTCCAAAGTAAAAATCCTATTTCAGTGTCATAGGATTGATTTTGTGGATTATAGGGTACTCCTTGTGCATTCGGTAGCGGTGGTGAAACAGGCATCCATTGATGATTGCCGTCGATATTTTCAAATGCTGTCGCGACTAGGTTTTCATAACCTAGAAATATTGACGTGCCATTGTCATCGACGGGATTGCCCAACTGATTATCAAAATCCTGCAACGCATCGGGTTCTAATAAAGCAAGCTTTGCGAGGACCAAAGCGTTCCTAATAACAGGGTATTTGTCTGTATCGATTACACCATTTTGTAAGTGCATCTCCGCTTTGATTCGGGAGGCCATATCAGGAATCATTAACAGGTTTTTAACCGGGCTAGCCAACTCTTGCTTTGAGAAGTAGAAATTTAAATCTGAGTCAGAAAATTCAATTTCCATAAGTTCTATTAGCTCTTCAACTTCCTGTGGAATAATATCGGTTAACTGCTCTGCGACCTCTTCTCTAAGTTCATCTTCTAGCGAGCCAATCAAGTCATTTTTTAACTCATCAAATGCGTTTTTAATTAATCTAAGTTCGGGGGTCAACGCCATATTACTCATAATATTTTCGATATTATCGACCGCATCAAGTAGTGTTTGCATCGACTGCCGGAATTCGCAACCGGATACTGTTTGGGGTATACCGATAATTGAAGCATGATAACAGTCAAACCATTGAATCATTGGGTCGGTTGATGATGCCTGTGGATCTAAAGTATTAATCATCATCTGTCCAGATGCTTTTACATACTCTCTCATCGCGATATCAAGATCGCTTCGCCAACCTCTCAGTACACTCTGTATTGGATTAACATCCGCGTTAATAGTTTGAGCAAGATTAATTATTGAGTTTGCCATATTGTTGATCGCGATCAGAGCATTTTGCATCTCTTCTCGCAAGGTATTCACTTCAACAATCATATCTTTTTTTGAAGCGAGAAATTTTTTCTCCAGGCTTTGAATTGAGTGTAATAGATTCCGTTGCACATCATTAGTTAAATTTGCAATGTCGCTACATAAAAAACCGATGCCATCATCATACTTTACGGCTTGGGTATTGTTTCCCCAATACTCATAGGTGACAACTTCATCTTCAGGAAGGGTATCCGCAAATGCTTGCATGATTCTCGAAATACCTTCAGCAGCCCTTCCTTCAGGACATGGGCTAATATCTGAAGCATTACTACATTGAAATGCAGGAGTCGTCATAGTAAAAATGTAAAATTCATGGTGATTTTGTGCCGCCGCAATAAAATTCGTTTTGTCTCCGGTAAAAGCCCAAAATGGTCTTGGATCTGAGTGGGAGCCGTTCAGTAAATCCGATAAAAAGTTTGTGACTGGGTCATGCTCTAAAACGAAATCAACGACACCAGCAGGGTCGATTAATCCTAAAGGGTCTAATACTCCCATGGGATCTTCAACAAACTCAGCTAGTATATGACAAGCTCCCTGGTTCAATTCGCTGCTAAGAGATAATACTTCATTTTCAATTTGATGTTTATGTTCAACGAGATCCGCTTCAAGTGCATCTACTTTTCTGACAGCTTCACTAACAGCATCAAATTGCATTTGTTCATATTTTACAGCAAGTGTAAATAACTGATTAGATTTTTCTTGGACACCGTCAATCACTTCTTCATTAAGGAAGTCAAGTAGCTCATTAGATACATCAACGATCTGTTTCGCTTCATCATCACTCAACTCAATTTCAAAGTAAGCTGCAACAATTTGCGTTATTACTATGTCCATTTCATGCCAGACACTATTTTCAGCAAGCTGGTCGATCGATTTTCTAAAGCTATAATATGCGGCTAAATGTGTAGCATAAGGATTCTCCCAATACTGGTTTTCTACAGTATCATTATAGATTAAAGTATCACGAATAAACTCAGCATATTCATCGTCTAATTGAATTCGAGTAGTAATATCAGGCAACATTTGTCCCTGATAATCTTTTAAAGGTGGTAAGTGTTTGTCAATATATCCTTCTAATACGATATGTCTTTTTTCCACAAGCGTTTCGTGGTCCAGCTCAAAAATATCGCCTGCATACTGATTGACGTAAGTATGGGCGAAAACATCTGCTGCAGCATGTCCCAAATAACCATAGACAAAAGCCTTTGCTTTAAGAGTTTGATCTGATTGATCGAGCAGATACTCCATCCAGTCGTTAGTCTGCCAATAGTAGTCTACTCCCGGGTGGACACTAGTTTGGCCTACTACCACATCTGGAACAGCATCTGGACCAATGTTCCCCATCAAGAAATCGGATTGATTATTTAAAATTGCATTTTTTAAGTCATTGCTAACTGCGACGGTAATTGTTTTACTGCCTACTTGAAATGTTAACTTACCGTCGTCTTGCAAATCATTTATGATTTGCTGACCGACCCATACATGGCCACCTAACCTAAGCGCCCATGAAGGCATCGAGAACAAAAGCATTGAAAGTATCATCGTTACCATGAAAGTGTATTTAAATTTCAAACTTCTCATAATTTTTTTAATCCTTAGAATAATTAAAAAAAATAATAAAATACAGGACACACCAATTTTATAGATCCTACAAAAGTGTATAGAAGGTACAGAGGTGCTGTCAACTTATCAAATCTAGGTGAAATATGATAACAAATTTCAGCCTATATCATATTTTAGACGCAGCTAACCCTTTCCCACTCAACAAATGATCTATTTCTTAATGTTCTGTAGTTTTTAGCCTTCATCATATGTCTTCC
>JAAETN010000124.1 GCA_024228355.1 Maribacter sp.
AATTTGATTTATTAATTTTTGGAGATTATAAACACATTTAAAAATGTGAGTACTCTCGTTTAGTTCGTCTTCATTGATCCAATCGTTATTGTCATCAATATTTATTCCCTCATGTTTACCTGTAACATTCCAATAATTTTCCTCTTCGCTCATATAAACATGATCGATTAACTTTGAGGCCAAGTGTAGGATTCTCTCTTGCTGAAATTGGGTCATTTTATTTGCCATATTTTTCTAATTTTAACGCAATGTACAAAACATAAACAAACTACGCAAATGTTTTGAACATTTTTTTATTTTATTTTAATTCGGGCGGTGCTAAAGTCATAAACAATATTATAATATTCTTTGCCCTCTTGCCCGCAATCATTACATGTTGTTGGGTAATACCCGTAATCCCCATTATATTCAAACGTATCGTAATCAATATTATCACTTTCACACTTTACGCACGTGCCAGGATTTATATTTTCTTTTTCTCTATACATAATATTATTTTTTAATAAGCACTTGAAGGCCTTAATTGATTTTGCTCAAAGCTTGCGTCCTCCCATTCGTCCCAATCGTGGCGGGTTTGCTCATGATAATAGCGGGCCAACTGATCAGAAATTTTCAAAAGCTTTTTATCCAACCGCCAGGACTCAATTGTACAATCGTTTCCAATAGACCCTAACATTCCACCGCCTAAATAATTTTGATAAGCGGTCATTTTTTCTCCTGGATAACCAAAGTTATCCAAACTAATTTCAACGCCTCCACCTCGTGGAGAAATTGACTCTCTTAAAATT
>JAAETN010000125.1 GCA_024228355.1 Maribacter sp.
CTTACCAAACGTAAACCAACCTGGCAAACTGCCGCCATTGTTAGTTATCATATCGGAAATAACAAGTGATGAACTTACAGATTTGTAGAAAAACGATCTGTTTTCTTCACTTAGTGTAGACGACCAATCGTTACGACCTGTCACATCTACAAAGAAATAGCCATCATAGTTTATTTGGAATAGTCCATATACTGAATTTATTTTTTTGCTTTCAAATTCTTGTGAAACGCTTGCTGGATTAACCCCATTATTTAAACTAAATAAATTAGGAACCAATAGCTCACCAGAATTACTACTTATTCTACTATTCTCGGTATTCATTAAGTTACCACCTAAGGTTAAAGACCCTCCTAATTTTCCAAGAATATCGTCCTTAGCAGCCACCAGTAAAGCACTGTAATTCTGCTCATTAAAGGTTCTTTTCCCTAAACTATAGGTTGAAGTACTTGAAGTTCCTGCAAACACTTTCCCTTCAGTGTTGGTGGTATACATATCTACTCCACCTCTAACTTCTGCATTCAACCAATCATTAAATTCATGTTTTAATGATCCAGTTAGTATAAATCTATCCCTGGAATCATAGTCTAAACGCCTTTCATTGGCCCAGTATGGATTAATCTGATTGGAGTTGGGATCATACCATATTTGATTGCCAAATTCATCTACTGCATCAGAATATTGTCTAATATCCCGCGATCGTGGAAAATTTATAATGGTTTGATATTGGCTTAGGGATCCAAAACCAGTTCTTGGCCTGTTATTGGCCGTTGTTTTATTGTACTGTACTTTTGTATCAACGGTCCATTTTTTGTCCTTTCCAAAATGGGATACGCCTCTTGCCGTTAAATTTAAACGTTCTAAGGTAGCGGAAGGGGAAATACCCTCATCATCCAAATAATTGGCAGAGGTATAATAAGAACCTGAATCTGTTTGATTTTGGATCGAGATACTGTGGTTTTGACTAAACCCATTTTTATAATAGTTCCCAATATTATCATACGCCTGATCAAAAACAACTGATCCTTGCTCAGGACCTGTTTCCGTTTGTCCTTGAATTTCTGGCCCCCAACTACTATTGGCATATTCATCGTAAGCACCTACAGAACCTTGCCCAAAACTACTCTGCAAATCTGGTTTTGTGAAAATACTTTGAAAACCAGTTGTTGCTGAGTATGAAATACCCAGTCCTTTATTGGATTTACCCGTTTTGGTCGTAATCAGAATAACACCGTTACCTGCACGTGAACCATATAATGCAGCAGCAGAAGCGCCTTTTAAGACCGATAAAGATTCAATATCGTCTGGATTTACATCCGCTAGTCCATTACCTAAATCAGCACTAGGACTCCAGAAACCTTCATTACTTGAACCTGTAAAGTTATCCAATGGTGTACCATCAACCACAATTAATGGCTGGTTATCCCCTGTTAACGAGCTATAACCCCTTAATACAATTTTAGAGGATCCTGCAGGACCATTACTTCCCTTTATAACCTGTAATCCCGTGATTTTGCCAGATAAGGCATTAACCATATTCGGTTCTCGTGCGTCTACTATAGAAGCACCTTTGATTTCCTGCACCGCATATCCTAACGATTTTCGCTCTCTTTTAATACCCAAAGCAGTCACCACTACCTCATCAAGCATTTCTAAATCTGGCATAAGCACTACATTAATTGTAGTTCTACCCGATGCGGAAACTTCTTGGGTTGTAAATCCTATTGTAGAAAACACCAAAGTAGCAGTTGAGCCTGAAACCTCGATGGAATAATTACCATCAAAATCTGTAGCTACACCGTTAGATGTTCCTTTTTCAATAACACTTGCGCCGGGGATAGGTATTCCTGAATCACCATCCGTTACCGTACCGGAAATGGTTTGCGCTACCGCTCCCTGAATAAAGAGCAACGCCACAAACATCAATAAATACTTAAATTTTTGATTCATGTTTAGTTAGTTTAGTTAGTTTAGTTAGTAAATTGCATTGAAATCCAATATTATTAAAACTATCTTAAATTTATTAAAATAATCTTAAAGTACGAAAATTGTGAATTGGTATTTGCTATTAAATAATTTTCGACCAACAACTGTGTAGAAAAGCTAAAGGACAGGTTTACGAAAACGTTGGAGAAACCAAATTAAATCGGCAAAAAGAAAAGGCTATTTTTATTTAGGTATTTCTTAAGAGAATAGTCGGTTTTCATTAACATTCACAAGTATTTGATTTTTACCACAAACGCCTTGGATTTCAACAAATCCGAATGTAGGCCAATAGGAATATTTATATAAATTCCTGTCTTGGTTTTTGACCACTTTAACACCTGATCAAAACCTAGAATATGTAGTTGCGCGGATTTTGAAATTGACCGCATTCGGACTTCCATTTTTGATGGCAATTTCGCTTGGTCTTCCTCAACCAAATAAATCAAATTCAAAGACCCATCCTTTGATTTTGTAATACAAATGTTATCACTTTTATAAGGTTCCACCGAACTGGCTCCATAAATTGCATCACTATTAATATCCATCCAATCACCAATACCTTCCAATAGATCATATGCCCCTTGATCCCATTCACCCTCTGGACTCGGAGCAATATTCAATAACAAATTACCTCCTTTGGCTACGATATCAACCAAAGTATGAATGGCCTCCCTACTCGACATGTAATTCGCATTAAAGGAATAGGACCAACCACCACCTGCAATTATGCAGGACTCCCAGGGATAAGGAAGCGGCTTCTCAGGAACACGATTTTCAGGAGTTAAATAGTTTTGATTCTTACCATGTACCGCCCGATCTACAACTATTAAGCCTGGTTGTTTCGCTCTTGCCTTTTCAACTAACTCGTCCATTTTAATATCCTGACTAATGACCCTATGCTTTAAAAATCCGTTACCTGATTTATTTTCGGCAAATTTTTCATTATAGTAGTCTTCCAAGTTTTTTTCAGACCTCTTCTTTACCCATCCCCCATCTAACCAGAGTATGTCTATCTTCCCATAATCAGTAAGCAGTTCCAATATCTGATTGTGTGTAAATTGAGCATATTTTTCCCATTTTTCAGGATACAACTCAGGGTCGTAATTTACGTTTCTATCGAAAGGAGGGAAATACGGATTCCAATAATTCTCATTATGCCAATCTGGCTTTGAAAAATAAGCACCTGCCCAAAATCCCTCTTCTCTAAAAGCATTGAAAATCTCCTTGGTGATGTTGGCTTTCGGATGCCTAGAAAAAGGTGTTTCCGAATCGGTTATTTTGTAATCGGTGTATTTGGAATCGAACATTGAAAAACCATCGTGGTGTTTTGTAGTGAAAACAACATACTTCATACCGGCTTTCTTGGCAGCAGTTGCCCATTTTTCGGGATTGAATTTTACTGGATTAAAAGTCTTCTTCAGATCTTCATATTCCTTTTTATAGGAAAAATAATCTTGTGGAGCACTACCTTTATTACGTTTACACCAGCCATAGTCTTCTGGACATAGCGACCAAGACTCAACAATACCCCATTGGCTATATGGCCCCCAGTGCATCAATAATCCAAATTTTAAATCTTGCCATTCCTCAATCTTCTTAATAACTAGTGGGTCAGTCTCCGGAATATACCTTTCATCTTCATAAATGGCCTGCGAACTTACTTTTGGGCCAAATAAGAGTGCAACAAACACAAATAGGACATGAAGCTTTAAAAATGCTCTAATTTTCATTTGCTGGTCTTTTAATTTATAAGAACTTCATCGGCAAAAATCCAAGATGGTGTCCCAGCCGCATGATGCCAATATGGTGGTTGGCCCATATTTTCAGCTTTGATTTTTAAATATCTTAATTGTTGATTCACCTTGTTTATATCGAAGTATTGAATATCGTTGACCTTGCTTTTTTTGGTCAATGGATTTGCATTTTCAACGGAACCCAACTTCACAAATCTTTGATTATCCATAGAACCATAGTAAGTCACCTTTGTAGGGAAAAAGACCACATGATTCGTTACCTGTAAAAATGCCATTGAAATTGTACTAATTTTCTGTGCTTGACCTAGATCCACAATCACTTCAAGATGATTACCCTCAAAACCCAGCCAATTGGCATAAAACCCATTACCGCCCAAAGCGCCATCAGTCAAGACCTGGGGATCCTCATTTGCGTATTTTTTGGGTTTTGTGAGCAGGCTTACTTTTTTACCCAGGGCCTTATTCGGTTGTTTGGCAACATCCAAGGCCTTTGCATAGGAACTTATGTATTCATCAACGGTAAATCCCATTTCATTCATCAATGTAATATTACCATGATTTGTAGTTTCTTCGAATTTATCCAATATTTCACTGACAATTGGATTCACTTCCAACTTCCCACCATCTTTATTGACTATTAAGGTGTATTCTTTTGCCAAACCTTTTCTACAGGCTTCCAAAACGGCATAGTCAACTCCCAATCTAGCAGCTCTGACCCTTTTCACTATTTCCGGTTTGTCTACAACCGCTTTTTCGGCACTATCGAATAAACTTGAGTATTCTTTCAACAAATCTGCTGATAAATAAGAATCAAAGGCCTGTGAGGGATCACCATACAAAAACAAAAAGAAGTCAGGGTCATCCTTTAACCTGGCGTGAATGGCATCAACATATTGTTTCACAAAACTTCCGGCTTCCTCATAGTAACCGCTTGTGAATTCTGTTAGTAGGTCCTCCATCTCCAAATTGGGATTCCAAAGTAATTTGGCGGTGATATAAGATCTAAGTTCAAACAATTCGCTTGGGTTGTGACTATGTTGCTCAAAAATCCACTTTGCGCCATTATTTCTGAACAACTCAATATTAGGCTTTAGTGTATGAATATTGGGAAAGGGAGCTAAAAAGTTTGTGAATTGGGTCGTATAGTCCCAAATTCTAATATTATTGGTCAATTTTCCCCATCCTTTTAAATCATCGGCAAAATCAGTGCACTTCTCTTCTATGGGGCCACTTCTATCGCATTCTATAGAACACAATGTTATCAAAACATTTTCTAGCGGCTTGGTCTTACACGGCTTACGGGTATGCTGATATGCCAGGGTTGAAATCGTCTTATCTGGAAATGCTTCTGCTACCTTATTTACAAAGTTGATCATAGTACCTGCGGGGCTACCTTCTTCCTCGTCGATCTTTTTACAATTATCGCATTGGCAATACTGTTGATTATCATCTTGACTTACCGATATTACCGAAGCTTCTGGATTTCTTTCGAACATTGCCTTGACCGAATCCTTTACAATACCCAATACCGTCTCATTGGTCAAGCATAATTGCGTTGGTAAACGTTTATCGCCTCGCCATGCATAATATTCCGGATGCGATTCATAAAATTTTTCCTCAGGAACGAATCTATGAAAGGTATGGACCCTTGCTTTTGGCACATAACGTGGAAATGCCTCATACGTGACTTTTTGTTTGTCGGCATAATCCTCGCTTTTGTAATACAATCGCGAATGCACGGTTCTTGTGGTAATTTCAGGGGTATAAGAATATGCAACGGGCAGCGTCAAGGATATTGAAGTTGAAGATGGTATCTTTTCTGCATTCGGTGCGTACCATTTACAGTTTAAATATTTTTCCAAAAATTCATAGACTGCATTGTTGACGGCAGTTTCGGACCCGCCCAAAATAAATAGATCATTGTTCTCTGCTTTAATAGCAAGCTGATGCTCTTCCAATTCCGAGCTATTCTTCTGTCCAACATAAATCTTATGTTTGTCATCATTTAGTGAATTATCATCAACAATAGCCAATTTGGCACCGCTGATCTTTTCTAAATAAGTCTGCAATACCTCAGCAGATTTATATTGCCTTCCGGTTGCATCGCCCGTAAAAACAATTTCATAGTCCGATTCACCATTTTCAACTAAGTTCATCGTTTTGTCAGAACATGAAGTACAAAAGAAAACCAGTAAAGCTAGGATGGGTACTAAAATAATTTTCATAATAGGTTGTTTAAAGTGGTTATTTACCTTTTATAGATGCGTCAAACATCGATTTTAACAGACTACTCTCTTCTTTGGTGTCATTACCCAATTGCCAAAACATAATCCCGCCAAGTTTGTTTTTTAAAGCATATTCTGTTTTTAAGCGCACCGAAACTGTATCATCATAACTTATGAAAATACTATCTTTTGCACTATACAAATAAGGTGCTTTGGCGATTGGATCCCAATATCTTTGATAATTCTTATTTGCTTCAAATTCCTTTCTAATCTGGCTATAACCACTCCATCCGATGTGTGAACCTGAATTTTCTTGGTATAGCCCATTGTTCCTAGGAGGTACTCCTTTCCAGGCTCTACCATAAAATGCCGCTCCAATAACAATTTGTTTGGGTTCTACACCATTTTCAATGCAATAACCAACTATTCTTTCTACCGATCTAGGTTTGAATGTATAGCCCCGTTTTTTCATTTCCTCTTTTCTACTTTCCAAAAAATCCCAGGCAGGGGTGTCTTGGATGTGTTCGAGCTCTATAAATCCCAAGGCAGTATGGTGGCCAGTAAAAGGGGATGTTGAACCAATTTGATCATAGGTCATGACATTCATATAGTCCACATGTTTCATCACCTCTTTGATCTCTACATTATTATAATACCTTTCCCAACCCGCAGATGCAAAAGTCAATGTCTGTTCCCTTTCCAATGTACTCAACCCTTCACGCAACTCTTTCATCAATAAAGTGAAATTTTGTTTGTCTTCCGGACGGGCTCCAGTCTTTGCTGCGGGAATTGCAGGATACTCCCAATCAATATCCAACCCATCAAGGTCATATTTTGTATTGAACGCAATCACACTTTCTACAAATCTCCTTCTATTCTCCTCGGTATGGGCCATATCGGAGAAGCCATCTGCGCCCCATCCACCACAGGCGATCATTACCTTTAATTTTGGATGATGCTCACGTTGGGCCACCAATTGTTTTAACTTCTCCCCATTTTCATCATGTCTGAATTTCATTTCACCATCAATGACGTTGGTAAATGAAAATATGATGTGGGTCAACTGTTCCAACGGAAGGTTTTCAGGAGCGTATTCTTTTTCAGGCACATAATAAGCCATTACCACATTTGAAATTTCATCATCTGTGATTTTATCAAAATCAAAATTTAACGTGAAAGAAACGAGCGCGATTCCCAAAAAAAGGAATCCCAGAATTTTAACAATCTTCATAAGAAAGAATTTTAAGAATAAAACTTACTCATTTTATGAAGAACATCTATATCTATTAGACCGAGAGCACATGATAAAATACAAACAACAGACTTTAACCTATTTATTTTTTTGATAAAGCTCCTAAATAATAACGCGTGTCAATTATTCAATTCAACAGCATTGCCATGACCACGGTACAGAATCAATTCATCCTCAAGTGAAACCTCAATTACAGTAACATATTGGTCCAAGCTTTCGCTTTTTGGTATGGATATTCTAAGTATGCCAGGGATATTGTTCCAGGCAGCACCCCCATTTCGTTCCGAGCTCAATTCCTCATTGGTTCCTAAAACCTTTATGCTTTTAACTTTGTTTTGGATACCCTTTAACTGAATATAATTCTTGGGGTCCTCAAACAGGCACAAATAAATCTTTTTGTGGTCTTTTGATAATAGTGTAGGTCCGTAAAAATGACCATAGGGTAATCCAGCGGTTGTGCCATAAACGGCCAGTTTATGTTTCTTTATCCACTCCCCCAGGCTTTCTAAACGCTCTCTTTGTTCACTGGCTATTGTGCCATCCGGTTTTGGGCCAATATTCAATAATAAATTGCCTCCGTTGGAAATCACCTCAACAAATGTTCGTATAATCTGTGATGTTGGTTTGTAGTTCGTATCTGATGGGAAATAACCCCAATTGTCGTTCATGGTCATGCAAAACTCCCATGGTCCATCAGGTCGTACGACGGGTATACCCTGTTCTGGCGTTTTATAATCCCCATATTGGTTCAACCTGGAATTCACAATAACATTCGGATTCCATTTTAACAGGGAATCTTTCAATGCCCTGGACCGCCATTGTTCAGCGGATTTTTCCCAATCACCATCAAACCAATACAAATCTGGGTTAAACTGGGAACTCAATTCCCGCATTTGGCCTTGATAGAATAAAACGAAGCGCTTCCAAGCGTCCATTTTCTTTTGTCCTCTCTGTGGATAATCTTTCTTTGTGTTAGGTCTTGGAAATACCACATCATAATCGGGATGAGACCAATCACATAACGAATAATAAAGGCCAACTTTAAGTCCATTATCCCTTAAAGCATCCACATAAGGGGCAACCAAATCACGTTTTGCAGGGGTTTTGTCCACAACATTCAGATGGCTTAATTCTGTATCCCACAAGGCCACACCATCGTGGTGCTTTGTTGTCATTACGACATACTGTGCACCGATCTTTTTAAACAGGTCTGCCCATGATTTTGGATTATAATTTGCAGCAGTGAATTCATCACCTTGTTTCATATAATCCTCATAGGTAATTCGTTTGTGGTAGAGCGACCAAGATTCAGTAATGCCGTTCACGCCATAATAGCCCCAGTGAATGAACACACCCAATTTGGCATCCTCGAACCATTCCAAGCGATCATTCTTAGTATTGGTTTGCGCCCAAGAACTGCTGAATACAAAAACGAACAATGCGAGTAATACTTTCCAATGTTTCATGTTTTATTTTACTTTTTATTACTTAAGGAATAAGGCACAGCATCTTCCCTACTTGCCCATTCCTTATTTGGCTTGCTATCCATCGTAAATTTCAATTTTCCCCCATTTTGAATGTCCTCAAATTTTAAATAGGACTTGTCATATTCAACACCGTTCAAACTCGCAGAATTTATATAAAAGTTATTCTTGTTGTTTTCTGGAGCGGAAATCTCAAAACGATTGCCATTTTCTAAATAAATGCTAGCTTTTTTGAATAAAGGACTCCCAATAACATATTCGTCTACCCCAGGGGTAACAGGATAAAACCCAAGCGAACTAAATACATACCAGGCAGAGGTTTGCCCATTATCCTCATCACCACAATACCCATCGGGAGTGGCAGCATATAGTTTTGTCAAGACTGTCCTTATCTTTTCTTGAGTCTTATATGGGGCATTGGCATAATTATACAAATAAATCATGTGTTGAATGGGTTGATTGCCATGGGCGTAGTTGCCCATATTCATGATTTGCATCTCACGAATCTCATGTATTGTAAACCCGTAATACGATGCGTCAAAATCCGGGGGCATTTCAAAAACCGCATCCAATTGGTTTTCAAAATCCTTTTTCCCGCCCATTAGATCGATCAATCCGTTTACGTCATGAAAAACAGACCAGGTATAATGAATACTGTTACCCTCGGTAAAGGCATCTCCCCATTTCAAAGGATTAAATGGACTCTGAAAACTACCATCCTCATTTTTGCCACGCATCCATTTAGTCGAAGGATCAAATAAGTTTTTATAATTCAGGGAACGCTTATAAAAAGTATTCGCCAATTCAGTTTTCCCCAATTTGGTTGCCATCTGCCCAATTGTAAAATCGGCATAGGCATATTCCAAGGTTCTGGCCGCATTTTCATTAATTCCAACATCATATGGTACATAGCCCAATTTATTGTAATAATCAACACCTTCCCTACCTACAGATCTAATTACATTACCATTGGAAAGCGGTCTATTGCTTGATGTAGTTGCATTTTTAACCATTGCCTCCAATAATACTTCAGTATCACCGAGCTCAATTCCCTTTAAGAAGGCATCGGCAATAATAGGGGAAGAATTAGAACCGATCATACAATCCCTATGACCTGGGCTTGCCCATTCGGGAAGCCAACCAGATTCTTTGTAGGTATTGGCCAAACCTTCCATAATATATCCATTCTGTTCTGGGTACATTAAATTAAAAAATGGAAAAACAGCCCTAAATGTGTCCCAAAATCCATTATCAGTAAACATATAACCGGGCAGAACCTCACCATTATAAGGACTATAATGCACAATTTCATTGGCCTGGTCTAACTCGTACATTTTTCTAGGAAATAACAATACGCGGTACAGACAAGAATAGAAAGTTCTTATATTATCTATATTATCATCTTCTATTTGAATCTTGCCCAATTCCTTTTGCCAAGCATTTTTCGCTTTCTCCCGAGTAGCTTCAAAAGAATCGCTTCCAATTTCCCGATCAAGATTCAATTGTGCCTGCTCTGGACTAATAAAGGATGATGCGACCTTGACATGTACTTCCTGACCTCTTTTAGTTTTGAAACCAATTATGGCACCAACATGGTCACCAATACTTTCTATGTTGTTTTCATTCAATTTCCATTCATCCTCCCAGGTATGGTTCAATTCAAAATCTGTGTCGAATTCTGCCACAAAGTAATTATGGAAATTCTCTGGTACGCCCCCACTGTTATTTCTACAGTACCCAATTATCTTTCTCTCCTTTGGCAATATTTTCACCATGGAACCCTTATTGAAAGCGTCCAACAGAATAAATGACCTTTCATTTTCCGGAAAAGTGAACTTGAAGTGTGCCGCTCTTTCTGTAGGGGTAACCTCCGCAACCACATCGTAATCGGCCAAATAAACACTATAATGGTCGGGCCTAACGGTTTCCGCTTTGTGTGAAAAATAGGATTCACGCTCATCCTCCCTATACTTTAAGTCACCTGTTATGGCCATTAGCGAAAATGCCGCATAATCGTTTATCCAAGGACTAGGCTGATGCGTCTGTTTTATTCCCCTAATTTTCTTGTCATGGTATTTATACGTCCATCCATCGCCCATTTTTGAGGTCATGGGAGTCCAAAAATTCATTCCCCAAGGCGTAGCGATAGCCGGATATGTGTTTCCGTTTGATAGGCTAAAATCGGAGTCCGTGCCCATTAAGGGATTTACAAACTCGAGCAATGGGGTTTCATTGGAAAAGGTTTGAGTATCCTGCTTGGTGGTTTGTTCACAACCAACCATTAAAACCACGAAAGTGAAAATAAAAAATCTCATTTATTGTCTTGGATTAAAAACTTACCATCCTCTTTGATAACCAACTTATTACCAGTGAATGGGCTAATTGTCCAGATATTCCATCCTGAACTATGCTCTTCAAATTCTATTGCTATGGATTCACCCAATACTTTTTGAGAACTTGATTTCATTTGGAGTTTTACCTTATCAAATTCATCCTCGGCACTGAGTATTTTTCTAAACTTACTAAACATGTACCATTTTAGGTGTTCTTCCTTAGGAATGTCGAAAGTATCTTTCTCACCAACTTCCTTATCCGAAAAATAAACATAGCCCCACCTCTCAGGCTCATGCATATTTATTACCCATTGTGGTGACCATACCCAATTGTATTCTGGAAGGTAATCCCCTTTTTCATTCTTCTTTCTTGAATAGCGACCGTCCGTTACATCAAATTCCCAATTGACACGCGAAAAACCAAGGCGCCAGAATTCCTTTACCGGAATATTGTTATGGGTATTGGCTTCCTTTAAAACTTCCCAAGGAATGGCAATCTCGACGCTCCAGCCCTGATCAATATCACTTGAATTATTTAAGGTACCATCGATATGAACACCTGTCTTTATCCCTTGAATATCCCAACTATCCAGTACCTTTCCATGGTTTCTATAGGGCTTGGTCAGGAATAAATCCCAAATTGTATTCAGGGCATTCATTTCGAATTCCATATAATTATGGGTATCCCCATCAGGATCTATAAAAATCTCAAAGTCGTTATTGTAAAATATTACTGTATCCCTCTTTTTTAGTGTTCCCCAAACATGTGGTTCATCCATTTTTGCAAAAAAATACAGGCATGTATCGTCCCAAAGCATTTTCATTTGGGTCTTATAGGTAGGCTCCTTTTTTCCCTCAATATCAATAAAGGTATCACTCCAGGGTGCCTTCTTCCAGGAGTCCTCATCGGCCAATCCATCAATCTTTAATTCTTCAATTGCCTTATACGTTATATATTGACGGGGAATCTCTTGGGAAGCCACCCATACGCTCCCCACATATAGGAGGAACAATATTAAACTTATAGTTCTTTTATTGTTCAGCGCGTTTTCCATTTTCGATTATAAACTATTGTTCTTTGTAAATTCAATGATTTCAGAGATATACCCAAACGCCAAGCCCGTCACGGTATCTGCCGCACCATAATAAATGGCGATTTTATCTTCTTCCATTGAATGTAAAGCAGCACAGGGAAATACCACATTGGGCACATCGCCTACTTGCTCATATAATTCAGTTGGGGCCAAAAGATAAGGTTGGGTTCTATATTTAACTTTATCCGGTTTACTTTCATCAAGAATTGCCGAACCAACTGAATATCTAAATCCATTACAGGTATTGACCACCCCATGATAAAAAATAAGCCAACCTTCCTTTGTTTGAATAGGCACCGTACCAGCACCTATTTTACAGCTCTGCCAACCACTATCCTTAAATGGTGTTACCTTCATAACACACCTATGCTCTCCCCAATACTTCATATCCGGGCTAAAGCTAACATAGATATCACCAAAAGGCGTGTGACCGTTATCGCTGGGTCTGCTCAACATGGCATAGCGGCCACCAATCTTTGA
>JAAETN010000126.1 GCA_024228355.1 Maribacter sp.
CGCTTCTTTGTCTACTTCGGATTTTTCATTTACATAGTAAGAAACATCAGCTATGTGAACGCCAAGGAGCCAGTTACCGTCTTTGTCTTTCTTCAAAGAAATCGCATCATCAAAGTCCTTTGCGTCTTCAGGGTCTATTGTTATGATTAATTCACCTCGAAGATCCAGCCTTTCGCCAATTTCGTCAGAGTTGATAGTCTGGGGCAAATCCTGCGTTTCATCAAGGGTGGTTTTATTAAATTTAAAAGGAAGTTTAAATTGGTGTATGATAGATTTAATATCAACGGCGGGTTCACCATCTTTGCCGAGAATTTCCAATATTGTTCCTTCCGCGTTGAGATGTCTGGTTGGCCATTGCTCAATCTTGACGACGACCTTGACACCATCTTCTGTATCTTTATTATTTTCCATTGAGACATAAATATCTCTGGGTAATTTCTGATTATCCGGCGCTACGTAATTAAAGTGTCTGCTTTTTTTGAGTGTACCAACAACTGTTTCGTTTTCACGGTGTAATATTCTTATTATCCGTCCTACATTCCTCTCTTTTTTTCTTTGCCTTCTTCCTTTTTTCCTCTTTTTTGTAGAGGGTAATCTGACCACGACTATATCGCCGTGCATAGCGCTTCCCAAGCCTTCCGAATCGACATAAATATCGTCGGGAATACCTTCTTTTGCGGGAACTACAAATCCAAAACCTTTCTGGTTGCCATCGAGGGTCCCTACCAATAAGTTGGCTTTTTTCGGGTTTGCGTATTGTTCTTTTTTTATCCGGACAATTTCTCCGCTCAGTTCAAGTTCTCTTAATAGAGAGCGGAATTGTTCGGATTCCGAATCATCTATTTTGAAATATTCGGCAAGTTCTATCGCATTCATAGGGCAATATTTTCTGCCGTTTATTA
>JAAETN010000127.1 GCA_024228355.1 Maribacter sp.
CAAATGCTGGACTAAGCAATGCACACTTCGATCAGATCGGGCTCATCTCCTTGCGTACGCTATGGTGCAAAATTCATCATCCGGCTACGGCCCGATAGACACTTGATATGAATTCGATTTGCCCGATGAAATATCTCTGCGAATAGCAGGCTAGGCGCCGTATACGGGACCGTCGATCCGACGCATCGGTGTACGGTGCTGTGGGAGGGGGCTACTTGAGTAGCTCCCTATCCCGATTATGTGGAACATTAAAAAAATACCCTCTAGTAATATCCGTATTCACAAAGATCAATCCCGATTAACTTGCTTAGCTGTATGTTATCTTGCTTATACCTAGTACCAATTTGGTTTTGTATCTGGACTTGTAGCTTTTTTTTCAATTTTCTGTCCAATTTATTCGAACAAGTTAGGCAAATAATTTTAAATATTCTATCGAAGATCCATCTCGTATATTCAGTACTAAAAGAGGAGTTATTGTTCACTGAGGTTGATTTTCGAAAAATGTTTAGAACTCTAAAATGATACATAGCAAAATGATTATTTTTTTTATTAGCATAATTTTTAAAGGAATTTGTATTGATGTCTATTTCTTTATTCAGAAAACTACCGAGCATTGATATGAATTTTGATGGATTTTGTAAAAAAATCTCATACGGTAGAACCAATATATTATCAGGGCCAAATTTACCCCTATACTCCTGAATTATATTTAAGAAATTTATATGGTTGGGTGAATACCCAGGCCTCTTTCCATCATACTTTGCATTCAAATATTTGTGTAAATCATTCGTCCCTCCAATCGAGAGATATTGAAAATAATTTGAAAGAATAAATGATTTTTGTTCTCGTATAACAATCAAAACCTTTGCGTTAGGAAAAGTGTTCTTTAGCATTGAGCATATTTTACTTGCATCAAATCCCCCGCTGTGCGGATTTCCACTCAGCCTTTCATGTGACATTACGGGCACTTTATTTTTGAAGCTAGATGTATCTTTGATGGTCTCATCGAGCTCTTTTTGAATAGATTCCTTGTTCAGGTTGAACGGACTTAATAGGTAACCATCATCACCATATATGAATTTCTTAGCTAAAGTGCTCTGCCCCTTTTTCCTCTTGGATAAAGGCTTGAACGTTTTACTGCCAGAGTTAAATAGATTATTTTGACACCACGTTGTTCCTGTTTTATGAAAGCCTATATGTATTAATACATTCCCAATATCATGATTCATGCGTAATTCTCAATATCTATAAATAGTCATATAACGCCCATTTAAACAGAGAGGCGCACTTGTGCGCCGAATCTGTTTGAAATGCTGGTTATAAGTCATATATCGCGTACCTTACTATACCCAACAACGCTAGTCCAAATCCAACCCGTGACAGTAAATAAAACTTTAATTTCATTGGAAACCTTATAATCAGGCGACTTTATGCACTGGAAAACAAATTTGGAATAGATATCTTCGCCTAAATGGTTAATTAGGTTTAAAGGTGCACTGTGCTTATCGAGTTCGACGATCAGTGAATACCACCTTCCATTTTCATAACGGAGAATACTATCCCTCCATTCACCAAATTCCTTTTTGAGGAATAGTTCATGTACAAATTCTGTTAATTCGCTACCAACGCTTTTCTTTGCACTTTTATTCATAACATCTAAGCATTTATACCCCGCGCGGAGCATGGGATATAAATGTCTGTTGGACTGAGCCGGGACGGCTGGCACAGTCTATATAAAGGGGATTGTATTACGGTGATGCAGTTTTTGCTGCGCCAATGACAGTGCTGAATGGTGATTTCATTACTATTTTGGCGA
>JAAETN010000128.1 GCA_024228355.1 Maribacter sp.
ATTCTAAGTTACCGCAAATATATGTCGATGCAGAGTACATGATTAATATCCCGGTTTTCAAAAAACATCACAGAGGCGGAATTTCACTCTCGAGTAAAAATCATTTTGGCGCATTTGTGGATGTAAATCAAAATGCTTCAAGATGGCATTTTAGTCTTCCTGTTCCGGAAGGAGGAGGAGATGTCATTAATGGAGACTACGGACTTTATAGATGTTTTGTTGACATAATGGGACACAAAGATATTGGCGGCAAAACCATTTTATATCTTTTCGATGCATTGTGGAGTTCTACAAATAATGCTAATCCTCCAATAAAATGGAGAATGGAACCATTTAATGATGATTACCCATCCTCTATATTTGCATCAATGGATCCGGTTGCTATTGAATCTGTTGGATATGATTTCTTGTATAATGAATTTGGCCCCGATCACCCAACTGAGGGTGCTTACGATCCGCAAGATAATAAAGGTCCTTTCCCTCGCTACGCAGGTGTCGATGATTTTCTTCATCAAGCAGCAGATTCACTCAATTGGCCTGAGGATATGATATATGATCCTGAAAACGATGGTACACCTCTGGCAAGAAGTTTAGGCGTTCACGAACATTGGAATAATGCATCAGAAAAGAAATACTCTCGCGATCTTGGGTCTGAAGAAGGAATTGAATTAATTTATTTACATACTACAACAGACATCTCTGAAGGAGATGAAACTATAGTTACTGATTTTCAGTTGAAACAAAATTATCCAAATCCGTTTAATCCATCTACAACTATTGAGTTCAAGTTATCAGAAAATAATCATGTTCAAATTTCAATATTTGATGTTACTGGACAATTGATCAAAAAATTAGTTGATAACGAATATTCTGCCGGTACACATTCTGTAATTTGGAATGGTAAGTTATC
>JAAETN010000129.1 GCA_024228355.1 Maribacter sp.
CCACCATCAGTATTTGTTGGATCAAAGTCATCTGTATCTGTGAGAAAGGTGTAACTATTGGTAAATCCTAAGCCAATTTCGGACTGGTCTTGAAATCCAATTCTACTACTAAGCATGATGTCATGATCCGTTTTTTTATAATCTAGATTTGGTCGCCAAGTCACGATTGGAAAAAGTTCTAAACTGTAAGAATTTATGGATTCACTCTTAGGCCAAAACACACGTTCAAAAGAGGTCGCTGATTTTAAAATATCGGTTCGTCGTATGAATCCAAGGTCGGACGTAAAATCTTCGTCAATATAGGCAAGGTCACTGAATACATTGAAAAATCTGGATCTTCTAGATAAAAAGGCTCCCATAGAATAGTTACCCTCTTTATCATTTGGTTGAAACGACTTATGTGTGTAGAATTTACCTGTCCATCTATTGTTTTTCGATGCCAGATTGTAATCAAAGCCCAATACCCGATTGTATTCATCATCACGATCAACAAAATCATAATCCTTGAAAGATTCCCTATTGATAAAGAACATGCTAACATTGGAACGAGCAAATATTTTCTTTTGAATTGCCAACATAGTATTGTTGTTGGATGCGATTTGATTTTCAAGGTCCTCATCGGTCTGGATGCTCAATACTCCCAAACGCCAATTTTCATTTAATTTTCCACTAAGCCGAACGCCCCCCAAAATTCTATTTTCAATGGTATTACCTTCGGTATCTTGAGCAATTCCGATACGCCGTGAGAAAAAGGGATTGGCATCCCTGCTACCACCGAAACTTCCGAAAAGATCACTGTTATCGATGAAAAACTGTCGCTTTTCTGGTAGTGATACCTCAAAGCGGGTTAGATTGGTGATGATGGCATCGACTTCAACATTTGAAAAATCTGGATTTATGGTAACATCCAAGTTCATTCCATTGCCGATGGAAATTTTCGCATCTCCACCTACTTTGAGGTTGGTAGTACCTTTATCAGATTCGTAATCCTTATCTGTGATGGCATTGATATAGGGAATTATGGCCAAAGGTGTTTTTGACTTAGTCAAAGGTCTTTCGAAATACATGTCGCCCATAAAGGCCAAACTCACTAGAAACTGTCCTACAGGAACACGATGCCAAGTGCTGCGCTCATTTGTCTGCATATCAAATCGGTAGCTTTGAAAACGCCATTTGGTCTCACCGTCCTTGAATTTAAAAGAGGTTAGGGGTATGGCCAATTCTGAGGTATAGTAGTCCCCTTGAATCTTGGATTCACCTTTCCATTTAACATCCCATGAGGTGTTAAAACCCCTTAAATCCGAACCACCGCCTGAAATCAATACTTCACGACGAACACCATAAGGGTTAATGCCGAATAAAAATGCGTTAGTGCCATCGTTGAAAGTGTCGAAAACCAAACTCATACTATCCCCATTACTGGCCCGAAAGTCCCTTTTTAGTGATGGGGTAATCCAATTGCTACCAATCGATTTTACCTTAAGACCTACATACAGATGGGTATTACTGACCACCATTTTTATCTCGGTCTGTTGCTCGGCACGAACGGAATCCGTTGGAAAATTTTGCTGAAAATCTTTTGGGCCATCGGCAGTTTCCCAGAATGACTCATCAAGGATCCCATCAATAACAGGAAGCTCTGAAGTGTATTTTACAGTAAATGATTTAGTATTGGTCTGACTGAGAATAGGAGTAGTTAAAAGCAAAAGTAGTAACACGAAAAAAGCTCTGGTCATTGGTTTTCAGAATTAGCTGGTGGCCAAATTTAAGCGTTTAATTCGTTAAATAAATACTAAATATTTAAGTTTCATTAGTCTTCTTTCTAGGTGCACGTTTAGCCTCCTTTAGACTTTTCATAAGCATCCATTCTATTTGGCCATTCGTGCTTCGAAACTCGTCGGAGGCCCATTTTTCAATGGCTTTCAGCATTTCTTCGTTCATACGTAATGCAAATGCTTTCTTTTTGCTCATAATCCTGATTTAAAATACCGCTGGATAATTTGTTTAGCTTCATTCTCTTTTTGCGTACCAAGTAATATTTTTTTACCTGATTTAAGCTCAACCTGAATGCCCTTATTCCCCTTAACATTAAATGCCTTTCCTTTTCCCAGTGAACTTCTAAAGCCCCACCCACCATACTCCAGAATGGGATTATAGGTTCTAACATAACATTTGTCAATATCTATCCAAGCTATTTTTTTAGGGGAAAAATGAAATGGCATGAATTGATAGTGGATCCCACTTTCATCTATTTCTGTTCTCAATTTTAAATAATAAAACAATATCAGGATTGGTATAATAGATACTATTACAATCAACTGACCAAAGGAATCACTTGGGGTCACATTACCAACAGCCTCATTCGTGAAATACCACTTATAAATAGAATAGCCCATGAATAATGCTACTGATATGAGAATTAGTTGCAGCCACCACTGGTTAAAGCGCTGTGTTTCATTAAAAACCCTCATTTTTAATGATTTAGTGTTCCGGCATTGACTATAGGGGAAGCATCTTTATCAGAGCATAATACAACCATTAAATTGCTTACCATGGCCGCTTTTCGCTCCTCATCTAAATCTACCAATTCTTTCTTGCCTAATTCTGACAAGGCCATTTCAACCATGCTGACAGCACCCTCCACTATTTTATGTCTTGCTGCAACTATGGCTGTCGCCTGTTGTCTTTTGAGCATTGCATTTGCAATTTCCTGGGCATAGGCCAAATATCCTATTCGCGCTTCTAAAACCTCAATCCCAGCCATAGATAAACGTTCTTGCACCTCTTTTTCCAGCGCTTCGCTGACCTCATTAACACTTGATCGTAAGGTTATATCCTCATCGTGACCATCATCAGCAAAATTATCATAGGGGTACATGCTTGCCAATTTACGCACAGCGGCGTCGGTCTGTACACGGACAAAATTCTTGTAGTCATCAACATCAAAGGCGGCCTTATAGGTGTCGGTTACGCGCCAGACTAAAATAGTGCTTATCATGACCGGGTTACCTAGTTTATCATTTACTTTAAGACGTTCGCTGTCAAAATTACTCGCCCGCAACGAAATTTTCTTTTTTGAATAAAGGGGGTTTACCCAGAAAAGTCCATTCTTTTTTATGGTCCCTACATATTTACCAAATAAAAGTAAGACCCTTGAACTATTAGGATTTACCAAGACAAATCCTGGAATCATTATTACTGCAATGAATACAGTTACAACGGCCAAAAAGTTTGGCATACGTATGAGAAATACCAATCCGCCAAAGAATAAAATCAAAAAGAAGAACAGCATTACATATCCGTTGATTGGTGTAGCATTTTTTTCCTGAGTCATGATTTTCGTTTTTAGTGATATTAAAATGATATCATAAAGATATAAAAATAAATTATAATTCAAAATTTTTGACAATTTATTTCTTAACAGGTTTTTATATTTGGTGACAGATTTAATGAGATTTCTTTTTATTGATTTAATATGCAATTGCATACATTTGAAAGAAATTAAATACAATGAAAAAGATTTTCATTTTGCTCCTTTTTTCAATCCAATTTTCTTTCGGCAATTCTATTTTTTGGTCTAAAACAGGGCATAGGGTTATTGGAAAGGTTGCCCAGGAAGAACTTTCCGGAAAGACAAGACGTGCCTTGAATAAATTGCTCGATGGGCAGGGTCTTGCATCAATCTCAAATTTTGCTGATGAGATAAAGGCCGATAGACGTTTTAGGGAGTTCAGTGCATGGCATTATGTGAATATCCCACCAGACAAGGATTATTCAAATATTGAACCAAGTGAATATGGGGATTTAGTGGTTGGTATTCAAAAATGTATATCAATAGTAAAAAATGATAGCAACACTAAGGAAGATAGAGTGTTTTATCTTAAGATGTTGGTGCATTTAATTGGGGATTTACACCAGCCAATGCACGTGGGAAGATTGGAGGACAAAGGGGGTAATGATGTACAGGTGCAGTGGTTTGGCAGAGGTAGTAACCTGCATAGAGTTTGGGATGCGAATATGATCAATGATTATGGCATGAGTTATACAGAGTTAGCAACTTCGCTTCCCGAGCTCAATAAATTGGAAAAAAAGGCTATTCAAGAAGGTTCTATTCTTGATTGGGTTAAGGAATCTCAGGAAATAGCCAATAAACTGTATGATTCTGTTGAGGTGGGTGAAAAGCTGGCTTACAGATATAGTTACACTTGGTGGGGTACAGTCGAAGGTCAACTTCAAAAGGGGGGTGTACGCTTGGCTAAAGTGCTCAATGAGATATTCAAGTAATTGTATAGGCCAGAATTCCTCTGAAAATCAACTATTTAGAATCTAATTTTTGGCGTTTTATCCTAAAAATGGGAATATTGTCGAAAACTAATACCTTGGCATAAGATTTGAAGTTATAGTATTGAAGTTACGCATGAGGACATTAGTGCAGCAACCCAAACGCTAAAGGCAGTGCTTAACTTGGTACAAGGGTCTAAAAAAAATCGGTTGTGGGCCGATTTTTTTTATTGTATGATTCTAAACGTCAAATTAATACGCTCTAAAATGGGTTTTGCTGTTTTTGGAACCTGATGTTGCCAATAGTGCTGTGTACTTCCCTTCATTAATAATAAACTTCCGTGTTCTAAGGTTATTTTGTGTTTAAGTTTAGTGTCTTTTTTATGCCGTAAATGGAATGTACGTTCTTGACCGAGGCTTATCGAAGCAATAATTGGGTTTTGTCCCAGTTCCTTTTCATCATCAGCATGCCAACCATTACTGTCTTTGCCATTTCTATACAAATTCAATAGGCATGAATTGAACTCGACATATTCAATTTCTTCAATTTTTTGCTTTATTTCCAATAGTTTATCAGTGAAAGGTCGTGGATGCATCGTAATATTTGAATATGAATAGGATTTTGAGCCATTACCATAGAAAGCCGTTAACCTAGGTTGGGGATAAATTTTACCGAATACTTTGATGTCATCTTGTTGCCATGGAGCGGCGTTTTTCAATATGTTGAAATAATGTGTTGCAGCTTTCGGATCGATTAGATTTGGGTAATACGTAATATTACTATCAGGCAGATCAAGATGTATTTTTTGCTTGAACATTAATTTAAAATAGTTTTTGATTGCTTTCTATATTCAGAAGGATTTTGACCCGTAAAAGCTTTAAATGACTTGTTGAAATGCGAAAAGTTATTGAATCCACACTCAAAGCATACCTCAGAAATGCTCATAGTTTGTTCTGTCAATAACTTTGATGCATGTACCAGTCTTCGCTCGTTTACGAATTGAACGAAGGTTTTTTTGGTTATTTTTTTAAAATACCTACAAAACGATGGTACTGTCATACTTACCATATCCGCTATTTCTGTCAAAGGTATATCCTCTTGAAAATTATTTTTCACATAGTTGAATATAATATTGATACGATCATTATCCTTTACTTCGGTTTCAAGTGCGAATCCCTCTGCATTCAAAACCTTGAATTCATTTGATAAGGTCAGCTCATTTAAGATATGGAGAATAGATAAAATACGTTCAAAATCGCTCTGGTTTTCTAGATCTTCCATGTTATCACCTAGGATTTTCTTGGTTCTCCCGGAAAAAGCAATACCACCTTTGGCAACTTCGAAAAGATTTCGGATTTTTTTCATTTCTGGAATATTGAAAAACGTTTCCCCTAAAAAATCGGTTTTCATTTGGACCAAAATCTCATTTTTGTTACCCGTGAATTTATCTGTAAAACCACAATGCGGAAGATTGCTTCCTATCAATATCAAATCACCATCGGTATAATATGAAATATGACTACCTATTCTTCTTTTGCCAGCACCACCGTTGATATATACCAATTCAATCTCTGGATGATAATGCCAAATATTATCTGTGTTTGTCTTTGATGCATCAAATTTTTGATATGTATATGAATGACCAAAATTTGGTTCAATCGCCTCGAAAGCAGGTTTCTGTTTTATCATTTACTATTGATTTTAATGTAAAGATAACTTAGGTTCAAGCATCAATACTCTGCAATATTACCTAAAATATATTCTATATTACCAGATAGTAATTAATTAAACTATATATTGGTTAAAATAGCATATTAATTGGAAAATCCTGATGTAGAATCGATTTAATTCTCGCCGTATGTTTGTCCTATAAATAGATTATTAATAATAAAAAAATAAATATGAGAGCAATAATCAACAAGATGCCGACAGAAGCAAGAAAAAGCTCATTTTTTTCAACCTTTAAAGACAGTAAAAGAGTTCGCTGGGCAGCATATAGAACAACTAATCGTTAATCATCAAAAGACAGGGAGAAAACTTTAAAAAGAATATTCTTATTAATAAGTTTTAACTGATCTAAACAGGAAGAGGGCACATGCCCTCTTTTTTTTGTCAGTATTGTAAATAGATATAGGCCCAATACATTAGTCCAAATTGAAGTGGTATTCGCCAGATCAACATCCATTTAGGTTGGCCCGTCGAAGCCCTTTTGTTAAAGAGCATGTGAAAATGTACTGGTAAGAAAAAAGTGAGCATGGCAATAATCCCATATATGGCTAAATCTTGAGTCTCTGAAAAGTACAGCGCAATACCGAGTATGATTTCAGCTAGACCACTGAAAATGACCAAATACCTATGGCCAGGTAGGTATCCGGGCAAAATACGCATATACATTTGGGGTCGTATAAAATGCATTATCCCAGCGATCATATACATTACTGCCATTAGATATAAATGCCAAGGAGATATCATGCTTTGATTGGTTTGAAGGTTGCCTGATGCCTAGTTCAACTATTGAATTTAGAGAAATTTTTTTAGATGGACCTTTTTGTACTCTGGTAATGACGGGTTGTCAATGGCGAGTTTTACGATTTCCAAATCTTTTTTCCTGGCAAATAATAACTCGTAAAATTGCTTTACGGTTAAGGTGTTTTCTGACCTTTCAACCAATACTAATTCATCGTTCGTTTTGACTTTTCCCTCTTCCAATATTCGCAAATAGGTTCCTGGAAATCCACGGTCAATGAATTGTCTTAGTATTTCCTGGGATCCAAACCTCACACCCAATTTGTAGCATGGTTCCCTAGGTTGGGAAACCTGTACCAAAGCTCCTCCTATCTTATAAATATCACCAATTCGCAGATTGGCCTCATTAAGGTCCTTGATCGTGAGATTTTCGCCGAACATACCCCAATCCCAGTCCAGTTGGGGATACAATTTTTTCCAATAGGGATATTGGTCCGCTGAAAACAAATAACAGGCCTTATTGATTCCTGCATGATGTTTACGATCTATCACAGTATCCTTTAAAACATCTGTCTTGCCTAGGAACAACGCTTCATTAGTCGGGTATTTAAAAATACCCGTTTGTTCGTCCTTACCGTTCCAATGAATAGTTGTGGGACTACCTATATTGGTTGAGATTACTTTCATTCTATAAAAATAAAAAACCACTGTGGAAGCACAGTGGTTAATTCAAAATATCTGAAATGAAAGTTAGTTTAAGTCTTCTTTGTCCAGTTTTTTGGTCAAAAAGAAACCGATTAATAAACCTGTTCCTGCCATTAGAAAGATCGATCCTGGCATGGCAATTTCCCAATCCACGTTCAAATTTGTTCCCAAAATACCCCCTATCATTATTCCAGCTCCAATTCCCATTAATAACAGAGCTAAGTTTAATACCAGCACTTTCCAGACCGGTGCGGTTTTTTCCCTTTTCCCTTTTACAAAAATACTTGCTTCGGCCCCTTTTTCAATTAATGCCAAACGTTCTTTGTTCCTAGTTGAGAAATGCAGATATGAAATACCAAAAATGACTATAAATAAGCTAATGAAAACAAATACTGTTCCTACCATGATATGACTCTTTTTTTAATTGATTAATAAACTCGTTCAAAAGGTATGACGCCGATAATCCAAAACAGGTTACACCTATTCAACTTTTTTTCTTATTTTATGTAACCATGTCCTTATTAACAACGTCATATGTAGCAGATGAACCTTGATCAAGACCAACCCTATATTGAAAGGACATTAAAAGGGGATATGCAAGCCTTTAAGGTCCTAGTAGACCGGTATAAGTATATGGTATATACCTTGGCAATGCGTATGGTCAAAAACAGGGAAGAAGCTGAAGAAATTGCCCAGGATACTTTCTTAAAGGTTTACAATGCATTGGGAAGTTTTAAAGGTGGTTCCAAATTTTCAACATGGGTATACAAAATTGCCTATTATAGGAGTTTGGACTATATTAAAAAACTAGGTAGAACCCCAAATCTGAGCACGATTGAAGGTTTGGCGGAAAATAGTGTTGTTGAACAAGAAGGTATTCTTGATAAATTAGAACAGATTGAAAAAAAGGAGGTCATTAAGGAAGCCTTGCAATTACTGCCCGGTAATGATGGGGTATTAATTACTTTACATTATTTTGAAGAACTTTCATTACAGGAAATTTCTGAAATATTGGAAATAAGCGCCAATAATGTGAAAGTGAAATTGTTTAGGGCAAGAAAGCGTTTGTATCATATTTTAATGAATAAACTAGAACCTGAAATAATCAGTAATTATGCAAGAAGATAAGCAGCCAAGATTCGATATATTTATCCAAAACAGGATAAAGGAAGAAGGTTTGGAAAAACCTTCAACGAACTTTACCAAATCGGTTATTGCTAAAATCGAGACACAAAAAGGGTATAGCCGAGTATTGGATTATAAACCCTTAATTTCCAATAGGGTCTGGTACGCTGTTGCGGTATTGGTAATCAGTATTTTTTCTTATTTGATTTATGGAAATAGTGCCATAGAAATCAATTGGCTTCCAGACGTAAATGTGCAACAATTTGAGCAATTGAATCTTATGGATAGATTGCCGAATTTTAGTGTTTCCAATATTTATGTTTACGCCTTTGTTGGTTTGGCATTTTTTGTAGGTCTACAAGTGTATTTACTAAAGAAACACTTTGATAGTAGGTATAATTTAGGATAAGAGGTGGTTTTTTTGTTAAACGGATCTTTGAAATGGGATATATAAAGCTTCTTTGCCCTGTAAAATCTTAAATGATTATCTAAGTTAGTGAGCGCTAATAGATAGTACCTTCAAGATTTTCGCAAACAGTTCGTCATTGCCATAAACCCCTTGAAATTCTTGAGACCGGGGGCCATAAGCGTAAATGGGAACCATGGTCCCAGTATGATCATGGGTTGTAAAGTCTCCTTCGATCATATTGTTTTCAAGATTTCCTTGTGGGATACTAAATCCTGAAGTTTCGTGGTCAGCGGTAATAATGACCAAAGTATTTCCAGTCTTATCGGCAAACTTGATGGCCTCTGCAATGGCTTCATCAAAATCCAATCCTTCTGATACAATACCTGCAACGTTATTTAAATGACCGTAATTATCAATTTGAGCTCCTTCAACCATTAAGAAAAAGGGTTTGTTCTTATTCTGAAAAAAATGCAATGCATTTCTGGTAGCTTCTGATAACATATTCCCACGCCCTTTTAAAACGCTAGGCACTTCTGTTTCTGATATAAAATACCCAACCTTGTCTTTTTTACTCTGTCCAACTAAATTTATGTCGTTCAAAATGGCAAATTTTTCGGGGAGCCCTACATTTTGAAAATCTTTTGAACCTCCACCAATAAATAAGGAAAGTTTACTTTTCAACAAATCTTTTGCAATATCCAGTGTATCTGATCGGTCTTTTTGATGGGCGTAAAAAGATGCGGGGGTAGCACCAGTCATCTTATCCGTTGTAATGCATCCTGATAAAAATCCATGTTCGGAAAGTATCTCTGTAATATTGAGTAAAGGTTTTTTTGAAGTATCAACTCCGATTGCCCGATTGTTTGTTTTCGCACCTGTAGCAAGAGCAGTACCGGCAGCTGCAGAATCCGTAGTGAAATCATCGGCGGATTGTGTCTTCAAAAGCCCTATACTTTTTAGCTGTGTAAGCGTCAAATTTCCACCATTGGCCAAAGTGGATGAAGATATTTGGGTGAGTCCGTTACCATCACCAATTAGTAAAATGACATTTTGTATTGGAATGTTTTTTTGGTCCGATGAAAAAGTAGGCCTGTAGATTTTTGAAATGTTTTTATTATGGTAAATCCTATGGTTTATGGTTTTTAAATAGGTAGATGCCCTACTGGGCATGTCAGTATTTATAAAATCAACCCCTAAATCCCTGAATGCTTTCCACGCAGTTTTGGAGTCCGGTGCGGCCCAAAACCTAAAAGGTTTACCATAACTATGGGCCTTGTCAATGACAGTATCTATTTTTTCATAATCTTCAGTAGTCAACTTTCCTTTGCCATTCCAACTGGAAAATCTTTTGAAATTGAGGCTTATCAGTGCGATTTTATCCCATATTTGGGCATTTTCTAGGCTCCCAAGGCTTTGATAATCAAAACTTATGTAGTTGGGATAATCAAGATATTCATCTATGTCTGGTCTATTACCTGAGATTACTATCGAGATATTTCTGTTGTTTATTATTTCAGGATATTGACCTAATACATACATTAATTTTTTCAGAGTAGAACGCGCTTCTGACTTTATGTCAACTAATAATTGCAATTTCCTATGACCTTTAAGTTGTAGGGATAATACCTTTTGGATTGGTTGTAAATACAGGCTTTCAATAGTTCGATTTTTAATTATTTCAAATTCACCGTGCGTGGCGTAGAGCGTGTCATTTTTTAAAAAAACATCTACTTCAATAGAACTCAATCCATTGGAATAAGCATTCCAAAAGGGGACATTTTGATGATAATCATTGTGCGAATGTATTTGAATTTGATCAGATTCCTGGGCGGTTACACCAAGGGTAGAGACAATAAAAAGAAAGATGAAGAATTTAATTGATCTATGCATAATATAAGCTGAACAAAATGGGTATTGGAATCAAGTGTTGATCGACCTGTAAAACCATGATAAGCAAATCAAAACAACAATATATTATTGAGTCCTCAAAAATTTGTGATTTAATTGTTATGCAAACCTTTGTACTGCAATCTAATCCTAATTCAATCAAAACATTGATTTTTTGCATTTATTAATTCAAGAGGGTATTTAAGGTTCAGTATAAAAAAGAACCATTTTTTTGGGATTATATAGAGCCTGTAATTACCTGAAAAGAAATTTTGTTGTATTTTGTTTTTGGAATTGATTTTCCACCTTTTCCTTTTAGTGTTTCGCACTATAAAACTATTTTGGCAAATGACTGAATATGAAAATAAACAGAATCACTATAAAAGATATTGCCAAAGAGCCTAAAATATCTGCTTCTACTGTGTCTAGGGCATTGCAGGATCATCCCGCTTTAAAAAAGGAAACTAAGGAAGCGGTCAAGGCATTGGCGGAAAAATGGAATTATCGGCCTAATTCAATGGCGTTGAATTTATTGCGCCAGACATCCAGTACTATTGCTGTGATTGTACCTGACATTACCAGTCATTTTTTCTCTGCAGCAGTAACTGGGATCCAGGATATTTTAGTTTCTTCGGAATACAATATTATGATATGTATTTCGAATGAATCCTATAAAGAAGAGGATAGTGAAGAATTTAGAAATGAAGTTTTTAAAACAGAGTTGGTTATTCGAGGTACCTCTAAAAAGATTTAAGGCCATAATTTTTGAGTTTGTCTTATACTAATTCGTGCAAACGTTTGCATAGAGATTTCATAAGAAACCTCCCAAACTATTGTTTTTTTATCTACTGATTTTTGTAATGGATTATTTTGGTTCAAGTTAATTATGACAGTTTCACCTAATGTTTTTTTTGAAAAGTGCTACGGGAAATATGCCATAGCAGCTGTGAATGTTTTCACCATGGAACAAATTCATGGTTTGTTCAGGGCAGGGCAAAAAGCGAATGCCCCTTTTTTGGTTCAAATAACCCCAGTTGCTAGAAATTATGCTAATCCCGATATGTTATTGGCTATGATTGAAGCCGCTTCGAGGATTTATCCTAAAGCGAAATATGCGATACACTTGGATCATGGATCAGAATCACATGCTTTTGATGCCATTGCTTCGGGCAAATACAATTCGGTGATGATCGATGCCTCGCATGACAATTTTGATGAGAATGTAAATAGAACAAAAGCGGTGGTGGATCAAGCCCATAAAGAAAACGTATATGTAGAGGCCGAGTTAGGTGTGTTAAGTGGTGTTGAAGATGAAATATCTGTTGATGAGAGACTTGCAAAATATACACAACCGAAAGAGGTCGAAATGTTCGTTGAAAGAACACATTGTGATAGCTTGGCTGTTGCCGTAGGAACCAGTCATGGCGCCTACAAATTTGTAGGTGGGCAAGGCATACAATTTGATATTTTGGAAGAGATACAACAAAGGCTTCCTAGGTTTCCCATTGTATTGCATGGCGGTTCAGCGGTAAGCCAAGAAGAAATAGAAAGAATCAACAGAAGTGGTGGCAACCTTAATGATGGAGCTTCCGGGGTTTCCCCAGATGAAATTATCAAATCAATATCATACGGTGTCTGTAAAATAAATATTGCTACCGACACTCGAGTTTTGTGGGCTCGGGTATATCGTGAATTTTTTAGGGATAAGCCTGAACAGTTTGATCCGATAATGCCAGGAAAGGAATATATGGATGCCTATGAGCAATTTATGTTGGAAAAGTTCGACCTTTTGGGAGCTACTGGTAAGGCAAGCCAATTTGTTTAATAAAATAAGATTATTATGAGCACAGAATCGCATTTACTTCAAAAACCAGATAAATCATCTAAAATATATCATAGGGTAACACCGGAATCAGCTCACTGGGAATATCTTAGTTTTGAGGCTCGGGAAATGGAATTAGGGGAGTCATGGGAACATGATACGGGAGAAAACGAGATGGTCGTTGTACTTCTCGGAGGAAACTTTGAAGTGACCAGTAATCATGGAGATTGGAAGACCATAAACGGACGAAAAGACGTTTTTAGTGGAGTTGCCCATACCTTATACCTTCCTCGAAATTCGCAATTTAAACTAAAGGCTACAAGTAGTATTTTGGATATTGCCTATGGATGGTGTAAATCTGAGGAAGATTTTCCAGCCAAATTTGTTACACCTGAAGAAACACCCATTGTTATTTTTGGCGGGGATAATGCAACACGACAGTTTAATGATTTGGTACCTCCAGGTTTTGGATGTAGTAAGATTGTTTCACGAGAAGTGTATACACCTTCAGGTAATTGGAGTTCCTTTCCAGCTCATAAACACGATGAGAGAAAAGTTGATGAAGAGGGAAATGTATTAGAACCTATTCAAGAAGAGACGTATTTCTACAAATTTGAGAAGCCCGAAGCCTATGCTATTCAACAAGTATATACAAAAGACCGTTCGTTAGACGAAATTGTGCGACCAAGACACAATGATGTAGTTTTGATACCCAAAGGCTTCCATCCGGTTGTAGCAGAGCATGGTTTCCATTGTTATTATCTCAATTTTTTGGCGGGTACGGATCAATGCCTGGCCAATACTACCGATCCAGATCATGAATGGATCTATGATTCCTGGTCTTCGAAAGACAAGAGATTACCAATAGTAACAGTAGAAATGAACAAGTGAATAAAATGGCAAGTAGGAAATACGACGTAATAACAATGGGAAGGTCTTCCATTGATCTGTATTCACAGGACATTGGATCACCGTTCAATGATATTAAGGGATTTGATGCTTTTGTGGGGGGTTCACCGTTAAATATTGCTGTGGGCTGTGCACGCCTGGGAGTCAATGCCAGCTTGCTTACAGGAGTGGGTAATGATAAAGTCGGGGAGTTTATTGTAAATTTCTTGAATAACGAAGGGGTAAATACCCATTGTATTCCTGTAAAAAATCAATCAAGAAGTAGTGCGGTGGTATTGGGAATAGAACCTCCTGACAAATTTCCATTGGTCTTTTATCGGGAAAATGCCGCTGACAGTCAGGTTTCCATAGATGATGTGGTTCAAGCCCATGTGGAAGACTATAAAATCTTATTGATCAACGGAACAGCATTAAACATCGAACCTAGTAGAAGTGCTACTTTTTTTGCCACTGAGGTAGCAGAAAAAAACAAAGTGGATGTGGTTCTGGATCTCGATTTTCGTGCCGATCAATGGCATGACTATCGAGCTTTCGGATTAATGGTGAGGGCCATATTACCTAAAGTTAAAATTGCTATAGGTACCGAGGAAGAAATATTGGCCTCAACTATGAGCAGTGCCTCTCAGGTAACCATAAAAGACCAGCAAATTTCAGCACCCGAGATTACTGGAAATATAGATGCTTCCATTGAACAATTGCTTACTTCAGGTATTGAAGTCCTAATTGTCAAAAGAGGTGAAGACGGGGCAAGTATTTATAAGTCTGATGGTTCTAGGGATGATGTTCCAGGCTTTCCTGTAGAGGTATTGAACGTTCTTGGTGCTGGAGATGCGTTCGCTAGTGGTTTCCTTTATGGGATATTACAAGGATGGAATTTATACAAAGCCTGTAGAATGGGCAATGCCAGTGGGGCGCAAGTGGTCACCAAAAAAGGTTGTGCCAATTTTATGCCTTATCTAGAAGATTCCTTGGAATTTATAGAGGACCACGGAGGATTTTAGTTAGATGCGAAACAAATTGAAAATGAAGCGGTGATACTGCCAAAAGCAAAGAATAAACTTAAGAAAATAGCTTAGTAATTTAAAATATGGAAATTCTAAAAAATTATATAAACGGTGCTTGGGTCGATAGTGTCTCCGCAAACACCATCGATGTGTTAAACCCTGCAAGCCAAGAGGTTTTGGCCAAAGTGCCTTATGGGACCGATACGGCAAAAGATATTGCAACTGCCGTAGAATCGGCATTTACAGCCTATAATGAATGGAGCAACATTCCGGTCATGAAGCGCGTACAGGTACTTTATCAATTAAAATCATTGTTCGAGGAGAACAAAGCGGAAATAGCAGAAATCGTAACGATGGAATCAGGGAAAACCAAGAGCGAGTCTTTTGGGGAAATCCAAAGGGCCATAGAAAATATAGAAGTTGCCTGTGGTACCCCTATGCTTATGGCCGGTGATGTAATAGAGGATATTGCGACGGGAATCGACGAGATGATGATCAGGCAAGCGGTTGGGGTTACTGCCTGCATTACCCCATTCAATTTTCCAAGTATGATCGTTTTTTGGTTCTTACCTTATGCAATAGCTACTGGAAACTCATTTATTGTAAAGCCTTCCGAAAAAGTACCATTGACGATGATGAAGATTTTCGAACTTATTGATCAATTGGATATTCCCAAAGGATTAATAAGTTTGGTCCATGGTGGTAAAGAATCGGTTGATGCAATTTTGGAGCACCCTACCATTAAGGCCATAAGTTTTGTTGGAAGTACGCCTGTTGCGAAATATATTTATTCTAAGGGAACGGCCAATGGAAAAAGGGTTCAAGCGCAGGGCGGAGCGAAAAATCCGGTAATTGTTTTGCCTGATGCGGATATTGAAATGTCTTCCAATATTATTGCAGATTCAGTGTATGGTTGTGCCGGTCAACGTTGTTTGGCAGCTTCCACCATTATTACCGTAGGTGATGATAAAAGGGAAATCAAGGATTCTATATATGAAACCGTAAAATCAAGAACAACCGGATACGGTTGGGATGATGGCGTTAACATGGGCCCGGTCATTACTGAAGAAAGCAAAAGCAGAATAACAGGTTTGATTCAAAAAGGATTGGATGAAGGTGCTACAGCCTTATTAGACGGTAGAAATATATCGGTATCCGGATATGAAAGTGGTAACTTTCTTTCACCTACAATTTTGGAAAATGTTGCACTAGACAAAGATTTGATCAAAACGGAGATTTTTGGTCCGGTAATGAGCCTTATTTCTATGGATGATATTGAGCAAGCCTTGCAATTTGTCAATAGTGGTAATTATGGCAATATGGCCTGCTTGTTCACCAGTAGTGGTGCAAGTGCCCGAAAGTTCAGAAACGAAGCCGATGCCGGAAATATTGGCATTAACATTGGAGTGGCTGCCCCAATGGCTCAATTTCCTTTCAGCGGATGGAAAGATAGCTTTTTTGGTGATCTGCATGGTCAAGGAAAACACGCCATTGAATTTTATACCCAAACAAAAGTAATTATAGAAAGATGGCCAAACATCTGGTCGCGTAAATTTTAAAAGCAGTATATGATCAAGATAGCCAATGCTCCTTGCTCATGGGGAGCCTTAGAATTTGATTTGGAAGAAAAATCGGAAGAAATCGGTTTTGAGCAGGTTTTGGATGAAATAAAGGAAACAGGTTATATAGGCACTGAATTAGGGGATTGGGGTTATATGCCCACAGTTCCCGAACAATTGAGGGACGAAGTGCAAAAAAGAGGGCTGGAGTTGTTGGGTGCTTTTGTTCCCTTAGTGCTGGCAGATGTGACTAAACATGATGATGGAGTATCGGCTGCTCTAAAAGTGGCTGGGCTAATGCATGCAGCTGGTTATAAAAATGCATTCATCGTTCTGGCGGATGATAATGGCACCATACCTGAGCGCACCAAAAATGCTGGAAGAATTCGACCTGGTATGGGACTAACCGATGCCCAATGGATGGATTATGCCCGCGGTGCTGAAAAAATTGCCAAAGCTATAAAAGACACCTACGGAATCCGAACGGTTTTTCACCATCATTGTGCTGGCTATGTCGAGACTCCTGAGGAAGTGGATAAATTGTTATCGCTAACGGATCCGGAATTGTTAGGGCTATGTCTCGATATGGGCCATTATGCATTTGGTGGCGGTGATCCGGTTGAGGCACTTAGAAACTACGCTGGTCGTATATGGCATATACATTTTAAGGACTTTGACCCTAAAATTGCCAAGGCATCAAAAGATGCCAATGGGGATTATTTTGATGCAATTAAAAATGGGGTGTTTTGTGAGTTGGGCAAAGGAGAAGTCAATTTTGAGGCTATTGTTTCCTTGCTTCATCAAATGAATTACGATGATTGGATTGTTGTTGAACAAGATATATTGCCGGGTATGGGTCACCCAAAAGTTTGTGCACAATCTAATAGGGATTATATTAAGACATTAGGTTTATAAACAATAAATTACCTATGAAGAAATTGAAATTTGCCGTTGCAGGCCTTGGAAGAATTGGAAAAATTCATTTTGAGAATTTGCTTCAAATGAACAAAGTAAAAGTTGTGGCTGTGATGGATCCCATGGAAGAATCCAAGCAATATGCCAAGGACAAAGGCATTGCCAATGTTTTATCTACTTACGAAGACATGTTGGCATCTACTGCGATTGATGTGGTTGTCATATGTTCTCCTACCGATACACATGCCGACTATGTTGAAAAGGCGGCAAACGCAGGAAAGCACATTTTTTGTGAAAAGCCATTGGATCTTTCCTTGGAAAGAGTTCTTGAGGTTTTAGAAGTCGTAGAGGATACTGGTGTAAAGTTAATGATAGGATTCAATAGACGATTCGATAAAGAATTCAAAAAGGTTAAGGCATTGGTGAGTGAAGGGGCAATTGGAGAACACCATTTGGTGAAGATTACTAGTCGTGACCCCGGGGCCCCTCCTTTGAGCTATATCGAAAATTCAGGGGGATTGTTTTTGGATATGACCATCCATGATTTTGATATTGCCCGTTTTATAGTTGGAAAAGAAGTGGATGAGGTATATGCCAAGGGCGCTGTACTTATAGATCCCGCTATTGGGGAGGCCGGTGATATTGATACCGCAGTGATTACCCTTACTTATACTGATGGTACTATGGCAATTATTGATAATAGTAGGGAAGCTGCTTACGGATATGATCAAAGGGTTGAAGTATTTGGGTCTAAAGGAATGGTAAAAGCTGAAAATAATTTGCACGATTCCCATCAACTGTTCACAAGCCAAGGTAGCCAAGGTTCACTTCCTTTGCATTTCTTTTTGGAGCGCTACGCGGAAGCATATAAGACAGAAATGCGCGACTTCATACAAAGTTTGGAAAAAGGCAGTATCATTCCTGCCAATGGTAATGATGGACTTCAATCCTTGAAAATTGGATTGGCAGCGATAAAATCACTTCAAGATAATAGACCTGTTAAACTTAAGGAAATAAACCAGGCCCAGAGTATTAAAATGATAAAGTGATATAGGGTGTTTTTATGACAAAATAGATCCAATCATTTAAAAACAATAAATAAGTATAAAAAAATGAAAACAATACGATTGACTGTTGCCCAGGCTGTCATAAAATATCTGAACCAACAGTATGTGGAACGGGATGGGGTAGAAAATAAGTTTTTTGCAGGTTGTTTTGGTATTTTAGGTCACGGCAACGTTGCTGGAATGGGACAGGCGATTCAACAACAGGATGAGCTGAAATACTATCAATGTCGCAATGAGCAATCTATGGTGCATACTTCGGCTGCCTTTGCTAAAATGAAAAACAGGTTGAGTACATTTGCCTGTGTTACGTCAATTGGACCAGGGGCTACCAATATGCTTACAGCGGCCGCTGGAGCAACGATTAACCGATTACCTGTACTTTTAATGCCAGGCGATATTTTTGCTAAAAGACATGTAGCGCCTGTTTTGCAACAATTGGAATCCCAAGGTTCTCAGGACTTCTCAGTTAATGATTGTTTTAAGCCTATTTCAAAATATTGGGACCGGATCAACCGCCCTGAACAGATATTGTATGCCCTCCCTGAAGTGATGCGCGTTTTGACATCGCCTGCGGAAACCGGCGCTGTTACTTTGGCTTTACCACAGGATGTGCAGGTTGAAGCTTTTGATTATCCGGAGGATTTCTTTGCGAAAAAAACGTGGAAAATAATGCGCCAAAGGCCTGATGCATCACAGGTAGAAATGGCTGCTGATTTGATTAAAAAGAGTAAAAAACCTTTGATTGTGGCTGGAGGTGGTGCCCATTATAGTGAAGCACTGGATTTGCTGCAAACGTTTGTAGATAAAACGCATATTCCAGTTGCAGAAACCTTTGCAGGTAAAGGGGCATTACGCTATGACGACACCCACCAATTAGGAGCCGTAGGGGCTACAGGGACTCCTGGAGCAAACAAAATTTCAGAGGAGGCCGATGTAGTCATTGGTTTAGGAACACGCTATAGCGACTTCACTACAGCTTCCAAAACGGCCTTTCAAAATCCGGATGTGAAGTTTGTGAATATTAATGTGACTGAATTTGATGCCGCCAAACATGGAGGGTTAATGGTACAAGGAGATGCAAAAGCCACTTTAGAGGAGTTGTTGCAGTTGTTGGGCGATTACCAAGTGAACGAAAAGTATCGGGTTGAAGTAGAAACCTTTAATCGTTCTTGGGAAGCCAAAGTTTCGGACATATACAATTACAGACATGACAATCTTCTAAGTCAAGGTGAGATTATTGGCGCCGTGAACCAATTTGCCGATGATAATGATGTTGTACTCTGTGCCGCAGGAAGTTTACCAGGAGACCTCCATAAATTATGGCGTACCAAAAGCAATAAGAGTTTCCACTTGGAATATGGCTATTCCTGTATGGGCTATGAAATTGCTGGAGGACTTGGGGCTAAAATGGCTGATCCAAGTCGAGAGATCTATGTCATGGTAGGAGATGGTAGCTATTTAATGCTTTCCCAGGAAATTGTCACTTCCATTCAAGAAGGCTACAAAATGACTATTGTCCTAATCGATAACGATGGGTACAAGAGTATTGGCTCACTATCCCGCAGTTTAGGTAGTGAGGGATACGGAACCCGATACCTATACAGAAACCCAGACTCCCAAAAAATTGATGGTGATGATGTAGTTTCAGATGCCGTTTTACCTATAAACTTGGCAGATAATGCACGAAGTTTAGGGGCGCATGTGATTGAGTGTACAGATTATGAAAGTCTTACCGAAGCTCTAAAAGAGGCAAAAAAGATTGATAAGACAACGGTTATCTATACTACATGTGATAGATATCAGGGTACTGATGGCTATGGCTGGTGGGAAGTCCCCATTTCAGAGGTGTCCGAAATGGAAACTGTTCGAAATGCATATACTGATTCTTTGGAGTATAAAAAGAAACAAAGATTCCATAACTAAATTTTAATCAGGGGCATTCTAAGTTGGCGTAATTCCCTGTTTAGATAATAATCAATAACAACCAAAAAACAATCAAACAATGTATACTGCTTTGACTTTTATAGGCTTCATCGCTTTTGTGGCAATCTATTCTTGGTACAAGCTCAGGAACGAAAAACTGGATTCCCAAGATGGATATTTCTTAGGCGGACGAAGCTTAACCGGAGTTGTCATTGCAGGATCCATGCTACTGACCAATATTTCAACTGAGCACCTCATTGGAATGAACGGTTCCTCATATAAAAATGGCTTTATCATTATTGGATGGGAAGTTACCTCGGCTTTGGCATTAGTAGCCGCAGCAATATATTTTGTGCCCAAATACTTGAAAATGGGACTGACCACCATTCCTCAATACTTGGAAAAACGTTTTGATAGTACAACAAGAACATTGGTTGCCCTATTCTTAATGGTGTCATTTGTTGTCACCTTATTGCCTATTGTACTATATACAGGAGCCATCAATTTAGAAAGCATTTTCAATATCTCGGAAGTGTTGGGCATATCCCAAGAAGAAGGCCTTTGGATTACGGTAATCGGTATTGGTGTAATCGGATCCATTTATGCCATTTTTGGTGGCTTAAAAGCTGTGGCTATATCAGATACAATCAATGGTTATGGTTTGTTGATTGGAGGACTGGCCATACCCCTAATTGCACTGATCAGCATTGGTGATGGAAACCCATTGGCTGGCCTGAGTAAAGTATACCAGCATAGTCCAGAGAAATTCAATGTCATAGGGGCAAAGGATTCAGTAATGCCCTTTGGAGTGCTTTTTACCGGTTTGATTATAAACCAATTGTATTTTTGGAGTATGAACCAGACCATTATTCAACGGGCACTTGGAGCCAAAAATTTAGTGGAAGCGCAAAAAGGACTTCTGTATACAGGGGTTTTAAAAATACTGGTGCCGATTATCATTATTTTGCCAGGAGTTATAGGTTTTTATTACTATGGGGATTCGCTCTTTGACAATCAGGATATGATTTATCCGGAGCTTATTAAAAAAGTGCTTCCCGTTGGTCTCGTGGGGTTGTTTGCCGCAATAGTAATGGGGGCCGTATTAAGTACCTTTAATAGTGTACTTAACAGCGCGGCGACTATATTTAGTATCGATGTATACAAAAGGCACCTTGGCAAGAACAGTACGGACAAAAAATTGGTAAAGGTTGGGAAATTGACCTCTACTGTTTTGGCCATTTTTGCTATTATGGCAGCACCTATGGTTGCTAACGCACCGGACGGCCTGTACCAATTATTACAACAATTGAATGGAATTTTCTTTATCCCAATTGCATCAATTATGTTAGCAGGGTTTTTCCTAAAGAGAATATCAGCGGCTGGCGCCAAAGCCGCCCTTTTTGTGGGATTGGCCTTTTATATAACAACAACCTTTATCCTTAAAACGGATATCCATTTTATCCATATTTGGGGAATTGAATTCTTGCTTAACATAGCCGTAATGTTTGGTGTATCCTACTTTTATCCACCCGAAAGTGAATTTAAAGCCAAAGACCTGCATATTTTGGATATGAAGGAATGGAAATATACCAGGCATATGTCCATTGTACTTTGCGCTATTACCCTATTGATTTATATACTGTTAGGGCAAAACTGATGAAATACAAATGTGTCATTTTTGATTGTGATGGCGTGTTGGTAGATAGTGAGGCCATTTCCGCCCAAGTGCTTGTGGAAATGACAAAAGAATTGGAGTTGTCCATTAACTTAGACCAAGCTATCGACGAATTTTCTGGAAAGTCCTTTCATGGCATAATTTCCTATATCGAGAAGCGGATTGAGGGAGACCTTCCTGAGAATTTTGAAAGCTGTTTTCGTGAAAAGACTTTTGCCCTTTTTAAATCTGAACTTCAGCCTATTAAGGGAATTCATAAGATGTTAAATGGGTTATCAATTCCTTTTTGTGTAGCTTCCAGCGGACCTCGTAAAAAAATTGTACTGAATTTGACCAAAGTAAACTTGATTGACAAATTTCCACAGAGCAACATTTTTAGTTCTTTTGAAATAGGAAGTTGGAAACCAGATCCTAATATTTATTTATTTGCTGCAAAACAAATGGGTTTTGAACCTGGAGAATGTGCGGTTGTCGAAGATAGTGTCTATGGAGTTCAAGCTGCTATTTCCGGCGGATTTGATACCTATGTATACGCAAAGGGCCGTAAGAAAAAGATATTTGGGAGCACGGGTGCTATAGTTTTTGATGATATGGATAATCTGGAAACCTTATTAAACTCCTAACCTTATTATGATTCATATAGAAACCAATACATGTTTATTTGCAATTTAATAAGCTGTGTTTTAATACATGCAAATGCATAAAA
>JAAETN010000130.1 GCA_024228355.1 Maribacter sp.
ATCCAGCAAGTAACCAAATCAGGTTCGTTCGCTGGTTCAAATCGAATCAAGCACATGACAACAGCAATGGGTCATTTAAAATTCGATGGTGACGGGAATCGTTTCCTCGCATTTAGTAAGAACCGTCGCGGTGGAAACATGAATAAATTTTTCTTCAATTTAAACACCAAAAATCAAGTGAATTGGATGTATGAAGAAGCAGCAAACGCTGAATAAAAAGAATTAATTGGGTGATGGGGGTACGGTCATAACGGTGACGGTGCCCCCGTCTTACCAACGGGGTGGGTGCGTGCGTACGGCGTACCGTATAGATACCCCACCGGCGCTGATGTCCATCGACGTGCGTAGTACCGGTATATATGTTACGGGGGATTTATGAATCGAAAATAACTATAGAACATCGACAAGTATATACAAATATCCTCAATTAACATGGGTACCTTACTATTCTTTAATATATTTATCGACAAACATTTAACACAATAGGATGGCAAAAGAATTTTACGAAGTAGTATTTACCACATTAGACGGTAATGTAATTGAAAGAGATGTCAAACACTTCACAGATGAAAGAGAAGCAATAGCTTTCCACAATTCTCTTAAAGACAATGACAAGGTTGCAAGTGCTATAATTGATAAGGTATATTATGATCCAGAATCATTTTTAAGTGGAAGAACAGAAACAGCATATTATGCTAACCCAATCCATAAAGATTATTTAAACTCACGCTCAGGTGATAAAAGATTTGAAGATCCAGAACCTATTGTACAATTTCTCCAAAGAAAAATGAAAGCACGTAAAGAATTTGCACTCTCACCAGAACTTAACGGAATGGGTCTCGAAGAGATATATAAAGATATGAACGAATTTGATGATAAATCCATGAAAGCTTACGGTGATGCTATGAAAGTTGCCTTGGGTAGCGGAGAAAAATCAACTTCCATCGAAAAAATATATATGGATATGTTGAAGAATGAATTACCATCACAAGATGAGGTAAACGATGCATTCGAAAAATTTGAAAGAGAAACACATTACTTAAACAATAA
>JAAETN010000131.1 GCA_024228355.1 Maribacter sp.
TTATCAAAGAAGTTTTGCTTGAACCGTATGGTATTAGTTATCGAACTGTTGCTGCAAAGTTAAAGGTATCTCCATCAACATTTCAGCGTTTGATTAAACAACAAAGCAATGTTACACCGGAAATGGCTTTACGCCTTTCCAAAACTTTAGGACGCTCACCAGAAAGTTGGTTAATTATGCAAGACAATTATAATTTATGGCAGGCTAAACAAAATTTAAATATTGATGAAGTAGAAAAATTGCCCATACCTGCCTAACGAATAAGGTTAGATTGGGGTCTCGGGGTCAAACCTAACCTATTGACAAACATGTTCTGATGTGTTAGCTTGTTGGTATGGCAAGACCATTACGAATAGAATTTCCTGGCGCATGGTACCATTTTACCTGTCGTGGTAACGAAAGAAACCGCATATTTAAAGATGACTCTGATCGAAATGAATTTCTATGCATTTTAAATGATAGTTTAGAAAAGTATGCAACTCAATTACATGGATATGTTCTCATGGAAAACCATTTCCACCTTATCCTCCACACACCATCTGGAAATCTTAGCCGCTTTGCACAACGATTTAATACTTCCTACACAGTTTATTACAACCGAAAACATAAACGTAGCGGACATCTGTATCAGGGTCGATATAAGGCTATTCTAATTGAGAA
>JAAETN010000132.1 GCA_024228355.1 Maribacter sp.
AAATGCCGGCTAAAATTCGAGCATGTTGAATTTCTAAGTAGACCAGCTGCGGCGCGGCCGCTGATTGGCTGTTGAGATTTTTGATATAGGTTTTTTGGTCCTGACACGACTGGACTACGGTAGCTGTGCGTGATAATTTTTTCACGCACATGTCCACTAATTTGACAGTAGGATTTCGTACTGTATTTTTTAACTTAACAGTAGGCTTTCATATGGTATTTTTAGTTGGTTAAACTTAACTGTAAGGTTTCACACATTTTTTTAGGGCGTCACTGTGATGCATGGGCGATTATCGATTTTCTTAATTGTGGGATTTTAAACGTTGTTTTTTAGGGTCTATCTGTCACGCATCGCCAGCCATCTGGCGTCGGGATATAATTACTAATTTGGACGCTATGCCGGACACGCGCAGTTGACGCACATGTCCACGGTTTCCTTAAGCTGATGAGTAATAATTCAGAAGGATGTATAGGCTTAAACGTAGGCCAAGCAGGCTACATTTAAAGCGAAAAACCAAGTCGGTGATTTGGGAGTCACACAAAACTTTGGAAAGAGGCAAATTATGTTCATGCCCATATTCGGATATGCAGCAAAAGGAAGACTTTTTATGCACGTCTTATATTGATACCTGGCGATGTTCTCATTCTATATGCACGCTTTCTTATGCATCTTTATTCAGGGCCCTTCGCTAACTTTTGCACAGCGTGAATGCCGGACTCTCTGGGGGGCAATTCGATTTAAAGTCAATTCGATTTTAGTCATAGGTTATTTTTTGGTTACTGTATCTGATCAATTTTTTTAGGCACATGCGACGCACATGTCAACGGTTACCATAAGCCGATGAGCAGGCTTTCATAGGGACTGTGTAATAATTTAAAGTAGTTAGGCCGGCCCAGCTGGCACGCCTGATCATCTTTTCGATTTTGTTATAGG
>JAAETN010000133.1 GCA_024228355.1 Maribacter sp.
AAAAGTTATACATGCCGATTCTCCTCAGGCAAAAGGGAGAGTGGAGAGACTTTTTAGGACATTACAAGACCGGCTTGTAAAGGAAATGCGCTTAGAGAAGATTTCTACAATAGAGGATACAAATAAGTTTCTTGCCAGATATCTTCCCAAGCACAATAAAAAGTTTGCAGTTAAACCCACAAAGCAGAGTGATCTGCACAGGGAAATACCTAAGGGCACAAACCTTGATAGGATACTTTGCCGTAAGACTCAGAGGGTATTAAGGAATAAGAAAACAAACTCAATAACTATTGCAAAACATTTATCAGCGTCTTTATAACAAAAATATAGGACATTTCTATTTCGCTAAAAACCGGACATTTCTAAATTGGCTTGACATAGCATCAAAAAATACTTGAATTTTGTTGCCTATTATACTATTCTTTCAGCGTCTCTGGATTTGGTTCTTTTTGCAAATAGTTAATAACCGTTTGTAGTTGTTTTTGTCTCTTGCTTTCATGCACATAGAATAAAGTATTATCCCATATGTTGCATTTTCTCATTGAGCCAGTGTAAAACATGATAGGCTTTCTTAATATTTTAAGATGTGTAAGGCTATAGACCTAGAGACACTATATTTTTTGTTGTCAGTGAAAGGGATGATGTGGGATATATTCGGAAAAGTAAAATTAATTTAAAAAAATTGCCAATCATTTTGTTCATTTTTTCCATGTTTGTTTTGGTGTTTTATTACGGTTATGCTTCTCACCAGTACAGAATATTTCCTCATATATTTCTGTTCCAAGCAAGTAAAGTGACAAAGGAAATTATATCTAAAATTAAAGGCGAGAGACAGTGGTTATATCAAAAGACTAAATATACAGAAAGGGTTCCTGTTTATGATAAAAATGCTGCTTATAACGGACCAACACTTATTACTTCAGTTGCAAAAGACAACACTTTGTCTGTGAGAATAATTAGTATGAAGGGAGCTCTTATTCACGAATGGAATATTGATTGGTTTGAAATATGGCCTGACGCAACACACATTCCAGATAACGATGACGATCGCCCTAAATCACAACCGGGAACCCATATCCACGGAGTGGAATTATTGGAAAATGGCGATTTAGTTTTTAACTTTGAACATCTTGGATTAGTTCGGCTCGATGTTTGTGGTAAGGTTGTATGGAGATTGCCATATAGGACTCACCATTCTATTTATAAAGATGAGTATAATAATCTATGGGTATCAGGACAAAAGAAACACACAAGATCTCTTTCGGACTTACCAAACTATAAACCAATATTTAAAGAACCGACGGTTCTAAAAGTATCTGAAGATGGTAAAATTTTAAACGAAATCTCAATTCTGAGCTTATTAAAGGAAAACAATCTTCAGGGTCTTTTATTTATGTCAAGTAAGAATAACTTGAATACCGTAGTTTCTGGCGATATTTTTCATTTAAATGATGTAGAAATATTTCCAAGCTTTAAGGATGAGGGGGTTTTTAAAGCCGGAGACATAATGGTGTCTCTTAGAAACATAAACACAATTCTCATATTTAGCGAGAAAGATCAAAAAATCAAATATATAAGTATAGGTGAATTTGTTAGACAACATGACCCTGACTTTATTGATGGAAATACTATATCTGTGTTTGACAACAATAATATTGCACCAAAAAATTATGGGCATCAAAGCAGGATTGTGATAAAATCGTTTAAAGATAATCAGTCCCATGTCTATTACACAGGCAGCAAGAAAAATCGGTTTTATACAGAAATTATGGGAAAACACCAATGGCTTTCTAATGGGAATATGCTGATATCAGAATCAATGAAAGGGAGAGCATTTGAAATTGACAAAAATGGAAACACTGTATGGGAGTATGTTAATATTGTGGATAAAGGATATATTGGAATACTTGAGGAAGCAAAGCGTCTTCCCAATAAATACTCTAAAGACTTTTTTGAGCGTAGTATTCAGAAAAACAGCCAACTCAAATTTAAATTTGGTAGAAAATAATGAAAGTTATTGTATGTAAACATTAGGAGGTATTATGCAGATAAAAACGTTTAATGTATTTGTCGCATCATTTGTCATCGTCTTAATTGGGTATGTATGTTTGCCCCAAACTGCATCAGCTTATGTGGGGCCAGGAACCGGTCTATCCGCCATTGGTGCTTTTCTTGCATTAGTTGCAGGGATTATAGTCGCAATTCTAGGGTTCTTATGGTACCCAATGAAAAGGCTTTTCGGCAAAAAAAAACAACAAGAACCAGATCAAATTAAGAATGAGGAAGAATGATGACATTGATTGGTGGAATAATTATTGTATCAGGTTTTGTTATTATTGCGAAGTTTTTTGGCCTTGTTGAACGAAGTACATTAGTTATCAATGTGGCTAAATCTGCGACCACAATTGCTCGCGATGCAAATCTAGATGATTATCAAAAAGAAATTGCAATGAAGAAGTATGCTAAGGAATTATTCTCTTGTTTCTTCATAATAACCATTTTGAGTATGGTGGCATTGGCAATTCCTTTTGGCTGCATCTGGCTAATGGAGATAGCCGGATTATTAAGTGTGCATGAAGTAATCGATGCTACTTTATCATTAAAGTTTATTGTCGCCACGGTAGTCTTCTCTTGTGGTTTTTTTTGGTTAACGCGGAAAAAACAGTGGAAAGCTTAGTATATAAATATTCTGTAACTGAGAAATCATTACATAATTTGGCATTTAAATCCTGCTCTTTCCTGGTTTCTTTGTCAAATATAGAAAGTCGCATATTCAAGAAAAAACTTGGCGACATAGAAATTAAAAAACCGGTTTTCATTACAGCACTTCCAAGAGCGGGAACTACGTTACTACTCGAATTGTGCGTGGGAACCAACGAGTTTGTTTCACACACTTACCGTGACATGCCCTTTCTTTTTACTCCGTTGTTTTGGAACCGATTTTCCAAACTCTTCAAGCATTCAGATGTATTGCGAGAACGAGCCCATGGCGATGGTATGATGATAAGACTAGACAGCCCTGAAGCTTTTGAAGAGATAATTTGGAACAATTTTTGGCCTTCACGTTATGGCAAGGACCGAATTGTTCCTTGGACAGATCCAGTTTATCCTGATTTTGAGAAATTCCTGCATGAACATTTGCGCAAAATTATTTTATTACGAGGAAAAAGTGTATTACCACCGGCTAGATATATTTCAAAAAACAATTTGAATATTGCGCGAATTGGGTATCTAAAGCGTGTTTTTCCAGACGCTATTATTGTTGTACCATTTCGTGATCCGTTACAGCATGCGCTATCTCTGCTTCGGCAAAATCGCAATTTTTTAAAAATTCACGAGGAAGACTCTTTTGCATGTAAATACATGAGAGATATTGGCCATTATGATTTCGGTAAAAATCTGAGACCAGTTGACTTTGATACTTGGTTTTCTTCGGAGCAAGTCGAAGACCATGATACACTATTATTCTGGTTGCAATATTGGATTAGTACCTATCGGTATCTGCTCAAAAACGAATGTGGCCATATTAAATTTTTCTCTTATGATGCATTCTGTAAAGACCCTGGAAGGAATTTGGAACAGTTTGGCGAACTTCTTGAAATCAAAAATATCGAAACTTTAATAGGAAATGCTAGTCGAATTGCAGCTCCAAAGCCGTATGCAGTAGATACCAATGGTATACCCTCAGATATTCTTAATCAAGCAAAGACCTTGTACATGGACTTGGAAAACTTTGGCAGCACAATGCCTTCTTGACGTGGTTAAATAGTAATTTCACTACTTCACAAAAGTCTTTCCATCGGATGTTATTTTAGGTGGTCGTTGCTTTTAGTAACCCGCCTTCAATGGGTTATTATCAAACCTTAATTCGATATTCTTAATTATGATTATGAATATCATTGCCCGACATGCATTCTGGCTGGGATGGTCTCGGCTAATCCTCACCTGTCGGTTGGACAAGGCCGGCGAGGGCAACAATTTGCTCGTTTTGGTGCTCTACGCAACAAATGGTTTTCATCCTATAATGAATAGAAACGGGGAGACATCTCCCGGAGTTATCGAGGCTGTTTCTCCCCTAAATATATGAATCGATTGTTTTATAAAAACATTCCAAGAGGTAACGGCGCTATGGTATAATCTTGGAGAACAGGATGGGTTATTAGTCAATTGACCCGGTAGCCTTTTCGCCGGAACCCACGCTAGTGCAGAATCGATATACGCTACCGCCCAAGTGGTATACGTAGTAACAATACGTAGTGGCGGGAGGGCCATCGTACGTATAACATATTTGATTGCCAATAATTCCCCAACTGCCAACTACTTTTGGAGGCTGCAGAGAACCTCCTATCTCTGTCAAAGGACCAAGTGGGTCGTGGTACTCATGCCAGTCAGGAGAAGTTCCACTCATCCAAGATTCTGGCTCCGATCCTGCAGGTGTTGAATCGAATGAGACCGTTGCTCCAGAAAATATCCCGAGTCCCGTACCGTCTAGCAGTGTTCCTGCACACTGTGCATGCGCTGATACATGTCCTAAGGCTACATAAAATATTCCGATCATAATTATTGTACGATAAAGCATCTGTCTGTCCTCCTTACAAAAAGCAAGTGATTGGCAATATAAACGTTAATTTATATCAGAAAGTTTATGAGAATGCAACAATGAATTTAAAACTCTGTTGTGGAAAAAAATTGATAATGTTGAGTTATTTTGTTTAAATGTTTATGGTAGAGACAGTGTGTTAGAGTGTTGAGGTACTAGAGCATTATAGCAAAAGATTATGGTCGAGGGTAGTTTGCTCTTCTGAGGACATTTGAACTAAGCTCCCATCACTCTAAAACTTTAATACTCTACCACACTAAAACTCTTTAACTTTAATACTCTATCACTTTAACTTTCAATGTCAGATAACAAATCTAAAATTCATATATCACCAGAATCTACACCTCCTTCCGGGTTTAATTTTGAAATGTACAGATTAAAATCATGGTTTAACAAACGCGAGCTTTTAATTTTTATCTGTACATTTTTGTTTTGTTGTCTTGTGAGTCTGACATACAATTTCATGCGAGCACCCATATATAAATGTACAGCATCGTTACGGTTTGAATTGCCGGAGAAAAATGAAGAGACTGATGAGAAAAGTGATATACAATTCATTGTCGTACAGCGCCAGGACCTTAAAAGTAATCCTATATTGACAAAAACACTTTATCGCTTATTAGAAGAGAAGGGTTCCCTGATAATTAATACGTCTTTTAATAGTGTGTCAAATCTGAAAAATATATTAAAAGTGATACCAACTGATGATATGAAAGTTGTAAAGCTAAGCGCTAACGGGCAAAATCGGGAGTTGCTTCCTCTTCTGCTAAATTCATGGATTGATGTTTGCTTAGAAAGTGCTGCGGATTTAGATAGGCCATCATTCACATCAACAAATAGGGAACTTAATCAACAGGTTAGTGAGCTTAAACATAAGGTTATTGAAAAGCGTCTGGAGCTTGAAGAATATCGTGGAAAACATGATATTGTATCGGTAGAACGGACTGAAAACCGGACACCTGCGGGTTACAAAGGGTTAGTTGGGGCGCTAAAAAAAGCGGAGAAAGAGCAAGCGGTCGCAGAGTCACAATTTAAGGCTAAGAAAGATATGATTGAACAAGGCAAGATTGTTATACGTGGCCAAGATCAAAGAATACTTTCAATTCTGGAGAAAAAGGTTGTTGGGGTACAAGAGCAGTTGAATGAAATGAGACGGAGGTATACTCCGGAATTTCTGAGAATTGACAATCATGCCAGATCTCTTGTGAGAAAACTGGAATTACTTGAAAAGGAGATAGGCTCTAAGCGACAAGAGATTCAGCATCTGGCACTTCTTGAAGTCAAGCAAAATAAAATTGCGGCACAACAGATTGTAATTGATTTACGACAGCAATTGGAAACACATAAGAAGACGACGACGGCGACTTTTACTAATAGCCTTGAAGGGAGCAATGCGCTTGAAAAGGAATTATCCCAGCTTGAGGCACTTTATAGCAAGGCTAGCGAGCAATTTGCTGAAGCAGATGCTACAAACAGACAACCAACTTCTGCGATAATAGTGTTGGAGCGCGCATTTTTGCCAGAATTTCGCAAAGGGCCACAATATTTCCTAGATGCAGGGATATGTGTGGCAGGTTCTTTTATACTGGGTATCGTGTCAGTTCTTTTTAACACATTTATTATCAGGCCACCGAATCATGAACAAGTTGAGAGTGTGCAAAACAAGTCTATAATTTCTAATATCTCAGATCCAGAAAAAAATCAAATACCAGTTATTCAAGAGGTAAAACCTGGAATAAAACCGGAACAGAACCTACCCCATGAGTTTAAAAAACCTGAGGTAAAAGATTTAGCAGATACGGCTGATAATTCAAACCTATCAAATTTACATATGAAACAGTCCAGTAATATAATACCGGGTATGATTCCTGGATATGTTCCATTGTTGTTTTTAATTTTTATCATTTATGGAAGTCTTTTGCCTTTTGAACAAAGGGATGTTTCTTTTGAAAAGGCTATTTCAATGTTTTCAAGAATACACTATCTAAACCTGGGTGTTGCTTCACGTGCAGACTGGATTGCGAATATATTGATATATATACCTTTGAGTTTTTTTTCACTCGCATGGCTGGACAGACGTTTCAACTCAGCTTCCACTAAAATAATCCTTCGTTTTGTGACGTTATTTTTATTTGCCCTAATCGCAATAACAATTGAATTTTTTCAAATTTTTATCGCTCCCCGTACAGTCTCCCTGAATGATCTTATAGCAGAATTTACTGGGATTATTTTAGGAATGATTCTGTGGTTTACTATTGGAAAGAAGTTAATTGGGGTTTGGCATGAAATAAAGAAAGGCGGAGATAATGCATTGACATCAGCTCTTGCCCTTTATTCCCTGCTTTACCTTGCTCTAAGCCTGTTTCCATATGACTTTCTTGTTTCACTTTCGGAAATATCATTGAAATTTTCTTCGAACAGTATTGCTCTATTTATTTTGTCTTCAGCGTTTGACAGGCCCCTCTATTTTTTAATGACCCTGTGTATGGAAATTGTTTTAACTATACCTTTGGGGTTTTTGATTAGTGTAAGATTAACAACTAATTCTAAAATGTACTTCAGGTTGTTTCTTTTGGGGATACTGCTTGGTACATTTATAGAAGGAATTCAATTGTTCATAGCCTCAGGACTTAGCCAGGGAGTGTCAGTGTTTACCAGGGGATTTGGGTTTGTATTGGGATTATGGTTTTTCAATATCTTGCCTGCCCGAATAGGTACCCGACCGAACAGCATTGCAGGGCTGGCAAGTGGGCAAAACAAGCCAATATTGTTGTTCCGTCCTTATATTACGTATATACCCATTCTTGCGATACTACCGTATATTCTTTTGTTATTGAGTGTGAATGGTTATTTTAATCATAATTTAATCAGCCTTGAGGATGCCATTTCAAAATTAGATAAAAGGATGTTTTTACCTTTTTACTATCAATACTTTACTACAGAAACCAGGGCAGTAACAAGCCTTTTGTATAATCTTACAATGTATGCGCCGATTGGGGCAGGTTGTTGGGTTTTTAGTTATTCAAGATCAGCGGAGAGAAGTGTTTTCAATGGGGTTACAGTTGGGTGTTTGGGAGGCATAGTAGCATTTGTGGTTGAATCAGGGAAGCTTATTTTGGCAGTGAAACATCCGGACTTCACGAATGTAGTTATAGCTGCTGTTTCTGCGGGGCTTTCTTTCGGTGCGATTGATTGGGTATTAAGGATAATTGCAGAATATACACATGTACACAACCTGGTCAAACCAGAACCAAAAAAGAGACACTAATTTCACGAATTAGCACAAATATATGTAATATGTTGTAGTTCGGCCAGGCATTCAAAAAAGCAAGAAATTGTCGGTTTAGAGGCTAACCTGGATAAACCTGACCTTGCAGGAGTGTAAGAAAATTACAAGTGAAGTAACAAATAACCGAGGGCCAACTTGCCCGGCGAGTTTTGTGGCGGGTGACCAAGAACAAAGAACCAATAACCAAGAGAAACTGACAAAGGACAATTGATCAATAACCAATCTCAAATGCATTATTCTGTCACTAAAAATATTTTGTATCAAGCATTATCAGGTATATTGCTGATATTTGCAGGCGGTGTGATATTTAACTATCCGTTTGCTGCCGTCTGGCTGGGTCTTGGTCTTTTGCTTTATGCTTTTATCCTTTGGTATTATCCTTCATGCTGGATGTTTTTTATACCACCCTTGCTTGCTTTACTCGATTTAGCTCCCTGGAGTGGATGGTTTTTTCTAAATGAATTTGACCTGTTTGTAATAGTAACTATAGCTGTAAGATTGCTGAAAAAAAAGGAGAATAACAACAAACTGAGGTTACCTGGAAAAGCACTTGTCCTTATATTTCTGTTTGCGATTTCTTCCTTTATTAGCATGGTCATAGGCTTGGTGCCGCTGGAGTCATATGACGCTAACAGTTTTTCAAATTATTACGGCAGATATAATAGTTTGAGAGTTGCAAAAGGATTCTTTGAAGCTTTTGCATTAATTCCATTGTTACAGAGAGACCTGATTGACATTAATAATATTAAAAGATATTTTTTCCCGGGTATTCTGATTGCCCTATCAGGTGTAGTTATAGTCGGGATTTGGCAGAGGCAAATTACATACGGCATATTTGATTTTTCAAATGATTACCGTATCACATCTACATTTTCCAGGATGCATAATGGTGGCGCGTATTTAGACGGCTTCTTGATCCTTTGTTTACCATTTATTGCATCATGTTTGCTGCTCTGGCAGAAAAAAATAGCATGGTTGTACACTTCCATGCTGTTTTTGCCTGGTCTCTATATACTTCTGGTGACGTTTTCAAGAATTGTGTATGCTTCTTTCGGGATCTCCTTTGTTATTTTGTTAGCCGGTTTTTTTTATATTTACAAACTGAAAGTTCGTTTCTTAATTATAGTATTTGTACTCACAGGTATGGTTGTGTTTATAATGTTGTTTGTACTTAAAGGGGATTATATGCAAAATAGGTTTTCGCGCCTAAATCAGGATAGAGATGTTCGGATTAGCCATTGGAAAGATGCCATTAATAAAATGTCTCCAGACTTGGTTACCCTATTGTTCGGTATGGGACCAGGGTCTTATCCAAGAACCTATTTTAATAATACAGACGGGAAACCTCGTCCGGCCTATTACAAGTTTTTACAAGAAGATGGGAATTCATTTTTAAAATTATTTCCAGGAGACCCTCTGTATTTTGAACAAAAGGTAAGTTTAACTGCGGGCAGTAGCTATATATTGAGTCTGGATGTGAGGGGCCAAAGCGAAAAAACAAAATTATCAATTCCAATCTGTGAAAAGACCGGTTTCCATTCATTTAAATGTAAGTGGCTGAGCATTGATGTTGGAAATACTGAAGGGAAATGGCGGCACCGTGAGTTGTATCTTAATCGACTTGAATTTGGAACAGAAAGGGGCTATTGGCGGAGGCCAGTAACAATTGGTTTGTATAGTCATGGAATAGTCGAGATAGACAATATCCAATTGCTGGATAGTGACGGTAAACGACTTATTCTTAATGGAGATTTTACCGAAGGGATGGATAGGTGGTATTTTAGTACTGACAATCATCATCCCTGGCATATTTTTAATATTTGGGTAAGCAGCCTTTTTGAGCAGGGTTGGTTATGTCTGATTTTGTTGAATTTGATGTTACTTTATGTGTTGGTTAAATTGTTGAAAAATTCGTTCCAAGGGGATATCCTTTCTGTGATATTTTTATCTTCATTTGTTGGGTTTTTAACTATTGGACTGGTCGATAGCGTGTTTGATTCTCCACGTATTGCAATGCTTTTCTTTACTATGATATTTATTTCCATTTTACAACCGGGGTGGTTCAAAAAAAGTAGTATATAATTTTGTTGGCACGAATATTTTGGCAGGGAGATGAGACTGTATCTCTTATTAGGGAACTCACTGTAATTTGCTAGCTATTCAAAGAATCCCATCGCATAATAATCAATCTTCATAACCCTCTGCGTTCTCCGCGACTGCGTTAAATTGAATTTATCAGTGCTGAACCACATCATCTGCAGGAATAACTTTGAGTGTCTTGCTTTGCTTATCAAGGGCGTATTTAACTCCCTGCGTCTTAAGTACGCAACCGGACTTGTCTTTGCCGATGACTATTTTACCGTCTGGAGTATATTCCGCAACAGAATCACCATCATAGCGATGCCAACCGCTAATCTTACCCAAACTATCATATTGGTAAACATCACGCCACTTTTTGACAGTTGTTAACCGATAGTCTACGAAATTTTTTGTTATTTTGCCTAATAAAAAATCGGGAAACAGTAGCTGGTTCATCAATACAAGATTAAACTCAGAGATCAGATTTTTTTCACCAGCGGTTAAAGTTTGAGGATTGTTTGGGAGATTTGAAAGTACCGAATGGCGTTTAAATAGTTCTGTACCCACTTTTTTCAAAATGCCATAACCCACCAACTTGTTT
>JAAETN010000134.1 GCA_024228355.1 Maribacter sp.
AATCGTTTTTTTGAACTTTGGTAACGGATCTAGCTATGTTAACTCATTGCTCAAATTTGGTAAACTTCCGCTTTTGGTAAGGCAGTATCCAATACCAGATAAGTTGCGGGGATATCCCTTAGCCCTCCTCCGTGATAGCCCATGATAGGCCCGGGATTGATCAATAGGGTGTCATCAACCACTTCATCTTTTACCAGGGTGTGATTATGTCCATAACACACAATGTCGAACCCTCCATTCTCTGCAATTACCCTGGCCTTGTCAGGGTAGTGATTCATGGCCAAGGTACTCCCACCCAAGGAACTTCTGAAATATTCTCCATGAATGTGAATATTCGAATATTTCTTTGAATTTCCTATGATTGCTGCAACATCCCCATCGTTATTTCCCAAAACAATATGGACTGGGCTGGAATACGCTTGCCCTAATAAATGTATGACAAACGGCGAACAAAGGTCACCACAGCACAGCATGGCTTCTGTAGCCTGTAGTTCCGGCATTGCTAAGGCTTTTTGTAGGTTCCAGATGTTATCGTGGATATCAGAAATTAAAGCTATTTTCATATTCAGTATTTATTTGTTTATTCAAAAACCCAGGTAGTATTAATTTGGCCATCGGATGTAGGATCTCCTGCCTGTTATCTTCATGGTAATCACAGTTAGCAAGTATCACTAAGCCGTTGTCCTATACAAGTAACTTAAACCGGCAACTATTAAATCCTCTATCATCTCCGTAATGGTCCACCTTTATTTTGCCTTCAACTTCCCTCAATTGAAAACCAAGACGTTTATAGGGATAAAATTGAAGGAAGGTAACAACATTTTTTAGTTTTTGATCCATCGTTTTTTTGAACTTTCACAATTCTAAATGTATAAAAAATGCCGGTTTCTAATCTCATTCTTATCAAACATTGACAACTTTAAGACAAGTTACAAATCGCCATTTATAGAGATTCTAGAAGAGTGATAAATTAGAAATTAAGGAATATTAATTACCCATGCTTCATTTTTTCAAATCGCCATTCGCTTAACTGCTTTAATCTGCACAGTACATTCGATGTAACACGGTCGTGGATCGACTCCCATGTTCGGTTGATTAAATTCACTTTTGACCAATTTTCTTTACCATAAAAATTGAATCCGACCATCATAAACAACTGTGATTGTTCCGTTTCCTGTTGATTGGCGATTGAAGATCGTACATAGATTGTGAAAATGCCAATTGGGTAGCCACCGCTGCACTCATATAACAAAAAGCGGGCATTGTCCGTTCCCATAGGATCAGGGATTTTTTTAATAACAATAGCGTTGGTCACGAATAATGGGACAAAACTCCATCCGAACAGGTTGAAGGAAAGATTTTCCAATCTATTGTTTCTTTTTTCGACTTTTGCAATATAGTTTGGCCAACATGTTGAATCGCCATCCCATTTAAGCAATTCCTCAAAGATATATTTAGCCGGTGCGTTAACACCTATTTTGTGAACGTTCAATATCTTATAAGCGGATACTTTAACACCTAGTCGTTGTAAGATTCGATAACTGTAATTTTCTCTTTCGGAAATTGTATCGAAATCGACCAAAGTGGGTATGTCCGGTTTATGTAATACGAAGTATCTAATATCAGAAAGGATTCCCCTGCTTCTATTTGGAGGTTTTAACGGGGTCGGTTGAATTCCTTCATTGCCGAATCGAGCATCTAAAGCTTTCTTTTTGTCGAATATCTTTTTTTGGGATTCCTGTGTCAAAGCCTTTGTAAGCGCTTCGGTATAGCCTAGTGTTTCAAAAGGAATCAACTTTTTAATATCCGTGTTATCGCAAATTACATTATTAACGCAGCTTTCCATTAATGACCTGATTATATTGGGGGATACCGGGGTAAACCAGCTGGTTATTTTGGAATAGATAATCATAGCGGAAATTCCTGAATTAATAAAGATCCTTTTTTTGTTCAGGACCTTTGCCTGAGTTTTGATCATCATTCGATAGGTAAGAATATCCTGGCCGCCGATATCAAATGTTTTTCCCGTGGTTTCTTCTTTTTCAAGACAACCCACCAAATATTTAATGACATCGCGTATGGCGATCGGTTGACAATTTGAATCGGCCCAGGCAGGAAGTATAAAAAATGGACAATTCCGAACCAGATGGTTAATGATTTTGTAAGAGGCGCTTCCAGAGCCAATGATGACGGCAGCTCTTAGAAAGGTAATCGGGGTTTTTCCCTTTTGAAGATATTTTGCCACTTCGAGCCGGCTGCTGAGATGATCGGATAAGGTTACTTGTGTATTTCCCAGACTGCCCAAGTATATAATTCTTTTCAAAGTATTCTCTTCAGAGGCCTTCCGAAAATTCTTTGCGGCCCGGGCATCGATTTCCTTAAATGTACCGGCCAAATGTAAAGAGTGAATGAAGTAATACGCACAGTGAATTCCTTCCAAGGCCATTTTCAATTGAGAATAATCGAGAACATCGGCGACAACAATCTCAACTGAGGACCATCGCTCTATGTTTTCAGGTAAAAACGACCGGACCAATACCCTGACCTGATATCCCCTTGCGACTAATTCAGGAATAAGTTCCCCACCAATATAACCTGTAGCCCCGGTTATCAGAATTTTGTTCTGAGTAGCCGGTTTGGTCGGTAAATCGTAACAGAATCGCTCTAGATCGGCTTCCATATTTCATGCCTGATGTTTCAGATTCACCTGGGATATTTCTTGTTCACCACTATGAATCGTTATTGGAATTGAAAATAACTTTCCATTAATTTATACATAAGTATTCATTTTCATGGTCTAAGGAATAACAATTGTGTATTGTGCATATGTAATAATATCATCAATAATTTCTGACATGGTGAATTAATACACCATAAATTGCATATGATTTCTATCCTTTATTTGAACTTTCAAAAACTGGACTAGGGCTTTTCATAGGAGGTTTTGTTGTACAACGTTTTAATTATTCGGCTCATAAATTTTTGGATGCTCATTAGTGATTACATTCAAACATTCGTTAATTCCACAAACAAAATATTCCGTATCTGTACTTTTTGTGGCGCTCAGAAATCCCTTGCGACATTTTTCCAGGTCGGTCCACCCTCCCTCTTGAATTTCCCAAATCCAATCGTCAATTCGAACCTCAGGATTCCAAAATTCCAATAAATCACCTTCATCGAGAACACGAAATCCAACTACATTTTCAAATATCAAGTAGGTCGGATAATCTTGCCTTTCGAAATTCAGCGTGATTTTTAAAGTCCATAAATCGTAGTGAATATCCGTTATTTCAGGATTCCCATTTTTTTTAATTGGTAATTTGAAAGCTTTAACCTTCGGTAGGTTTATTTTTATCTGGTTGCTCATGGTTCAACAAAATGTTGCACAACGCCGGGCTAAACGTAGTTGCGTTCAGCGCGTAGTATGTTTAAATTCATTTAAAGATACGAAGTGCGGGTGAACGTGGCCAAATTACTTTTTGCCTATTGATGGCGAACGTTTTCATTCCACACGTACCGCAATTAAAGTGATTTGGTTTGGCCTGGCGATGGAGTACATTTCCCGTGGAGCGGGGCTTTGCTTTGCATTTCAAAGTATAGCGACACGGGTCAGCTTTAGTTGAATGTACTCCATCGTGCTTATTTAGATCTAAAATACATCTTTATACATCCAATTTAGGTCAAAACCGATGTGTTTAGTAATCGTTTTTTTGAACTTTGGTAACGGATCTAGCTATGTTAACTCATTGCTCAAATTTGGTAAACTTCCGCTTTTGGTAAGGCAGTATCCAATACCAGATAAGTTGCGGGGATATCCCTTAGCCCTCCTCCGTGATAGCCC
>JAAETN010000135.1 GCA_024228355.1 Maribacter sp.
CGGTTTCATTATCTCCGTTATAGTCTCGGCGTAATACCAACTGATCCCTACAGATCACATAAATATTGTCATCTATGACCTTAATCCCTAATGGTTGGAAAAGTCCAGACCCGATCCGTTGCCAAGTAAGTTCGCTCGAACCATCTGTAAGACCAGAAATAAGCCAGACATCACCATCAGTTGCACAGGCTACGGCATTGTTGGCATCATTCAGAAAATCGATTCCACTGAGCTTCATCCTGCAGGCCCATGGATTATCAAAAGGTGGTGTAAGTTGATCAACAGCGAAAAGTTTGTCTTCCAAACTAGGCGTTATAACACTTTTGATTTTCTCAGGATAATGAGAAGGGCCACCTTTTGTATATTGATTCAAGTCTTCGGGTAAGACTGAATTTGCTACAAAACCGACCAAATCGGGTAAGGAGCTATCGGCAATAAACAATTTCACTGTCGCCGCTCTAGACTTTTGCACTGTCATCATGACAAATCCATCTTCCTTAGAGAGGGATCCCCCTTCCCCAATAATTTCTACTTTACTGGTAACTGGAGCAACTTTCATTTTCAGTAGGGACGAGGACGGACTTATATTCAAAGTTCTGGTGAACACGGTTTGCTTACCACTTATTTCCCTTCCCAACTCTTCCAGAATATTTGACTTTCCGACTGTATAGGAAATAATAATCTTGTCGCCATGATGATATAAACCCTTATAGTCAGACCAATTCTTTGGAAGTGGCCCAAAGGCCCTACCGTCCCTAGCCCTAAATCTTGGGTCCACAAAAGAACCTGTTTCAGGATTGGCCCAACCAGGCCCGACAGGGGTTTCAAAGTGTAATTTTCCTATGGTACGCGGATATGTCTCGTGTTTATCATTTAACAAAATACCATTCCAATCGATGAAGCCATCGCCTGTCCATCCACCCGCAACACGCATCAGGTCGTGGTCGAATATCATCCAAGCCTTTCCTTTGGAGACTCCTCCTTCCCCTTCGTCCAGTCGCACTGCAATACCCTTGTAGGCAAAATTATTCTTTAGATAATCCTCATCGGGATAAGGTATTGGTCTTGGCGAATGATATCTTTCAGGTCCAGTTTCTTCATCGACCAATTCATAGGTATTTATAAAAAAATTCCCATAATCCATATCGGCCCAAGGTTGGTACGGTTTAGTTTTGGGTCCTCTTGATGTTCCTTTGGGCAGGTTTATCAAATAGCCCGGTGTGCTGGCAATTAGTTCTACCTTTTTGTTTTCCTTGATGAATTCTTGACGGATATACGAAATAACATCATATTTTTCTTGTGGGGTTAAAACCGGTTGTGGCGGCATGGAGCCAGAACCCATTGTAATGGTTCTGTACATGGAATAGGCATCATTACCTGACTTTAATTCTTGTTCCCAAAATTTTGTAGATAAAGGAATAGAACCTTCAACTTCTTGATTTCCGTGGCAGTTGATACAATTTGAGCTATAGATCCGTTCACCCCTTTTGTAGCTTTCCCTATCTGCACCTGCAATGATTCCGGCATGGTCGATGTTTTTTTCAGACTCCGGTAAGTCTGCTTCCGTCAAGACATTGGTAACATTAGACCGATCGATTGTAACTGGTTCTTCGGATTGTTTTTGGGCGGTAAAGGAAAATTCCTCACCATTTACCACGATACTTCCTGAAAAGTCATTTTCTTTAAAAACACCATCTAAAATAGCCTCCTCCCCAAAAAGTATAAAATTGCCAGATAGCTCCTTGGTAGATAAGGTAACATCCCTTAAAACCATAGTACCCCAATTGAACGATACCAGCGATACTTGTTGACTTCCCTCATTATCCAAAAACCTGAGAACGCCTTGTTGAGCTTCATTCTCCAAGGTGATTTCATAATCCCATGATTCTTTGCGAACGCGCGATTCACAGCCGATAAAAAGTATTGCAACTAGGCTCAGCACGGAGGTGACTTTTAATCTTACAAAAAATGAACTGATATTGGATGTGGTCGAAGGCGGATGGTTCATTTTTGGATAAAATTATGGAAGGATGCATTAAGACTATCTTCCAATAAGTTATTTGCCTAAAAATATAAAAATATACTTAAGTCGAATGGTTAAATGTTGGTAATAAGGAAATACTACTGATTAAAACCTATATCCCAAACTCAACATGGTCCCTCTTGGTAAAACTGGTACTACAACAAAGCTTGCATCAGGATTAGCTTGAATAAAATCGGCTGTTGCACCATTCGCGCTTGCGCCAAAACTGTTTGCCCCAAAGAAATTGGCAAGTCCTTCCGAATTGAAAAGATTAGTTATAACAATATTGGATGACAGGTTTTGAGTTATGTCAAAGCCAATACCTGCATTAAAAATACTATAGGCGGGTAATTGAAATGCATTTGCAATATTACCTTCCCGTTCTCCCATAAACTGCCATCTTAAGAATGAATTCAACTTGTCTTTTTGATAATCAGCTCCAAGGTTGAACATTAATTTTGGATTAAAGGACAAGGTGTTATCCGAATAGTCAGTTATCGTATCATCAGCTGAATCAACGGAACCGGAGGCATCATAAACCGTCCATTTTGTTGCTTTTGGATTCTGCAGTGTACCATTAAAACTAAAGGTCAAATGCGAGATTGGCGTATAGGCACTCTCCCATTCAAGACCTATAGTTCGCGAATCGTTAAACTGTACAGGGGCATAAAATACGCTCCCATCATCCGGATCAAACTGAAAATCGGCGATTCCTATATTCTTAAGTTGACTCCAAAAGGTTGTGACCGTTGCTGAAAATTGATTCTTGCTATATTTTAATCCTATTTCTGCTTGGGTAATTTCCTGGACCTCACCTTTTTGATTTATTGGAACACCGGAAAAATTATTGAAATAATA
>JAAETN010000136.1 GCA_024228355.1 Maribacter sp.
TGAAGTAAAAATTGAATTTCAGAATTAGCCGCTTATTTTTCCTAAAGTGCCTCACTGTACCTAAAATATTGTACGAAGTCGGATTTAATTCAAAATCCTCGTTCAATACAGTGTTTAAAAAATATACCAAACTAACACCTACCCAATATCGAAAGCAATACATGACATAGGGGCTAAGACAAAAGTCGTACGCTGAAGGTATGAAAGTCGAACCAATTAATTGGTTCGACTTTTTTTATTCGGTCGATTTGCATTCAGGTCTGACTCATCTTTGTACTATAACAAATAAATCACGGACAACTTAAATAAAGGCTATGAACACACAATCGCAGATTAAACCAATCGCTTTTTCAACCTCATTGGTCATATTCTTGGGGGCAGGGGTATTATTCTTGATCAATGAACGTGTCATTATACCCTATTTTCATGAATTAGGGACAAGTCAACTTCTTTTGTTCTTAACATATATATTCCCTTTTTCTTTGTTCTTTATTGCAGCCTTATACGGTTATAGGAGAGAAGGTAATCCATGGAACTGGAAATCGATTAAAAGCCGTTTTCGATATAAACCCATTCAAGGAAAAATGTGGTTATGGACTATACTGATAGTTACTGTTGATGTAGCTTCATACGTTTTGGTCTACAAGCTTGCCTTTCCAATTATAAAAAAAATCCATGACGCTTTTCCGACACCGGAAGTTATTACCGACGTCATGAATAACGGCGACACTTTCGCTGGCTTCATTATACAAGGTAATTGGTGGCTAGTTGGTCTTTTCCTGGTCCTGTATTTCTTCAATGTAGTTGGTGAAGAAATCCTTTGGAGAGGTTATTTATGGCCAAAGCAGGAATTAACCCATGGAAAGTACACTTGGATCGTTCACGGGTCTTTATGGACGGCATTTCATCTGTTTGCACCTTATAATGCAATAATGGTCCTTCCAGGCGCATTGTTCATGTCGTATATGGTCCAACGGTTCCAGAATAATACCATTTTCCTAATCTCACACGCAACACTCAATGGCATCCCACTCATTATGCTCATTGTAAACGTGATTGGTTAGGACATATTCATTCCTTTTGCCAAAGGAATAACATCATTAATTATTAAAAAGAACAAAATATGAAAAATATTTTCTTTTATTCAATAGTATTCATCTTGATTCTTGGTTGTCAAAAAGAGAATCCCCAATTATTGATTAAGCTCGATACCCTAGATTGGCTTCCAGAAAGAGAAGATGTTATACCTGGTGCTATATTAGTTCCTGAAAACCACAATGATCCGGACAGTAATAAGATTCAGATTACATATGTGGTGCTTAAGGCTAAAGACACTACTTCATCCGCCTATCCAATGATATTCTTTGCCGGTGGTCCAGGTGGTAGTGCTCTTAGTCCTGGCTTGGTCAATTTCATTTTAGAGCATCCTTTTACAGAGGAAAGGGATGTTATTCTTTTTGATCAAAGAGGTATTGGATACTCTTCTCCCTTACCAGATATGTCATCTGATGTTTTTAACATTTTGGCCAAAGATGCCAATGAAGAGGAGGAATTGGAGTTAATGACGGCTATGATGTATGACTATAAAAACAAATGTGTGGAACAAGATATCAGTCCTCAATTCTATAACACAATGCAAAATGCAAAAGATGTTGGGATGCTTTTCAAACACTTAGGTTATGGTAAATACAATCTCTTTGGTGGATCCTACGGTACGCGACTTGCCAGAGTTGTTCAGGATGTATTTCCGGAATATGTTCATAGTTCTGTTCTCGATTCACCATCTCCGCTTACTGGTGACTTTCTCGCTCTACGGTTAAAAAATTATTCAATGGCTTTACAAAGAATCATCGATTATTGCAAAAATAATCCGGATTGTGAGAGTAAGTATCCTGAACTAAAAGCTGATTACTATAAAGCTATTTCAATCCTGAAGAAAAAACCCATTAAAGTTACTATGAACGATTCATTAGATGTGTTTGTTAATGCCCAAGATGGTATTTACTTATTGAGACGATTGCTTTATCAAAACAATTCCAGAGAAAAAGCTCCTGAATTGATCAAAGCCTTTATTAAAGGAAATGAAACGCCAATTAAAGAAATCCTCGAGTTTGAATATAAAATAATCGGAATGGTGAACATGTCCATGTTGCTATCAGTTGAAAAATATGAAAAATTTAATCCTGCAAATACTGCACTCAAAATTGAGGAAAATTATAATAAACACCCATTAATTCCTGTGAAAATGGGATTCTTTGATTCTTTTTATCAAGCAGGAAGACATTGGCATACTGGCAATCTACCACTAAATGAAAGAACATTTATGGACTCTGATTTACCTACTCTCATATATGTAAATCGATATGATCCAGTTACACCTCCAGAAAATGGGAACATTTTTAAAGAAAATTTAAACAATGGAACCCTATTGATCCTAGATGAAGGAGGGCACACTAGTGGCAATCCAAAATGTAAAGATCAGGTAACCATAGACTTTATGAATAACCCCAACAAAGAACTCGATTTATCATGTTTGAATTTATATAAGGAATAGTAAACCACTTCTATACATCAGGTAGCAGTTTAATCAATAATTCAATTGACAGCCTATACTCGGAAACACCTACTATAGAATCTTAGGAAGCGTATTTTGCACTACCGAGAAATAGTAAGTAAATAAGACAACACTTAATAATATACATAAGTATTGGCAGGTGAATAGGGATTTAAGTGTAACTCAGTAATTATTAAAGAATACTTAAGTGAGTAAGGAACCAAGTGGTATTTAATGCCAAAAAATAAAGCATATTGTTCATATAGATAAATTGGTCCCTAATCAGGGATTGGCTAACGCCTTTCCCACAAGGCTCCGCCTTGAAGATCAACAATACCCCAATCAGGGATTGCCTAACGCCTTTCCCAAAAGGCCCCGCCTTGAAGATCAACAAAACCCTAATCAGGGATTGGCTAACGCCTTTCCCACAAGGCTCCGCCTTGAAGATCAACAAAACCCTAATCAGGGATTGGCTAACGCCTTTCCCGCAAGGCTCCGCCTTGAAGATCAACAAAAGAAAACTACTCGCCCTAAAAAACAAAAGCAAGCTATGTTTTTTAGCTTGCTTCGTTTTCAACTTTTGTTGATCTATTCGTGACCCCGGAGGGATTCAAACCCCCAACCCTCAGAGCCGAAATCTGATGCGCTATTCAATTGCGCCACGGGGCCGTTTCTTTATGTATTCCCTACACTTTCCTGTCTTGAAGAATTTCTCACGAATCAAGGCTTTCTCTTTATTGTGATACTCTTCATAAAACAACATATCTCCTATTAATCGCTATACTTTAAAAAACGTAAACATTATACTTCATCCTTTTATTGATGCGCCCCGACAAAGTCGGGCTCGTATTCAACATGTCCGCCTATGGCGGATTGCGTCTGCCTGCCTTGAGCAGGCCACGGGGCCAGGATTATCGAGCGCAATTTACACAAAAAGAACTTTGTGGAGCTAATAAAATGCGCTCTATCGGAATATTATTTTTACACTTGACACAAACACCAAAATCGCTACCATCCAATTTATCCAAACTTGATTTCAGGCCTTTTAAGCGTTCCTTGGCTTTTAGCAATGCTGCATCAACAATGCTTTTATTATTGATAGCATCCATTCTAGAAACTCTTCCAATGGCATTATCTGGCGATATGGGTTGGGCTAAATCCGTATACCTAACTACTTGTCCTTCCGTCTTGACGATTTCAGAATTCAATAATTCCCGGATTTTTTCTTTGTCCATCATTTAATGGAAATTATTTCTTGAAGTGCTAACGGGTCATTCCTGCCGTTTTAGGATAGTTTACTTTTTACTATGGTAGATATGGTTTTACCATCTGCTTGACCGGCCAATTCCTTAGAGACCATACCCATAACCTTACCCATATCCTTCATGCCTTCTGCTCCTATAGCATCGATGGTCTGCACAACCACTTTCTCAATTTCTTCCTCCGTCAATTGCTCAGGTAGGAATTGTTCAATAATGGCAACCTGTGCCAATTCTGGAGCAGCAAGGTCATCCCTACCCTGCTCGGTAAAAATAGCTGCACTGTCTTTTCTTTGCTTAACCAACTTTTGAACCAATTTGGTTTCATCGGCCTCAGATAATTCCCCACCTACCCCACTGGTCTGCGCCAAAAGTAAAGCTGATTTTATTGCACGCAACGATTCCAAAGCTACCGTGTCCTTAGCTTTCATTGCAGTTTTCATTTGTTCCATTACCTGGCTCTGTAAGCTCATAATCCAATTATTTTAGAACAACAAAGATAAAAAACAAACCCGAAAATAGTTCCTATTTCCGGGTTTAAAGTAGGCGGTTCAACTAGTGTTTAATCCACGTTATCATGTAAAAAAGAGTTGTTGGAACGCAACTGAATCTCATCATTACTATCTTCGCTCAAAGTAGTTCTAGAAACCTTTTTCTCAGATGGCTTGTCGTCCAAGTCTATTCCTTGGCGCTTATACGCAGGTTCTTTTTCAATTTCATCAATATTACTTAAGCTATTTTGAAATTTATAATTGAAATCTTTTAACTTTCTTCTTCGCTCATCTGCTCTTTCCTTTAATAACTCCTCTATAGGGCTATCCATTGGATCCACCTCTTTTGATTGAGCTGTAGGAGCCTCTTCACCTTTGGTATCCAAGGTCTTCTTTTCGAAAATCAATTCATCCTCTATAATCTTGGGTTCAAATTCCTCTGCTTTTGATTTGGCACCTGTCAATTGGTTCTCCAATTCCATATAATCATCCAAGCTATAGCGGGTTTCACCTTCCTTGTTGTATTCCAAAACAGGGATAACCTCAACATGCTCATTCACATCAATTTCCTTGACATCATCATCCAAATTAAAGGTAATCACATTTTCATTTTCCTCTTCTTCAATTGTACTTCCCAAAGGCATGTCAAAACTTATAGCAAATTGATCATCATCTTCCTTCTTGGATGAAACTATTTCCGGATCGATTACCTCGATATCCTTCACGGTATCCTTGGCATCGAATATCACGAAATCGTCCTCTGAAACATTCTCCACTATTACTTCCTCATAAAAAACATTGAAGTTCTTGATATAATTCGTTGTAGGAATCAAGTCCAAACTATCCAACTCCTCTATTTCAGCTTTTAATTCGATAACAGAATCTTCTTCTTCCTCCTCATCTATCAACTGATGGATAATATTTTGTGGAGCTATATTCTGTGGAGTTAAATCTTGCTCCGCCTTTTGTTCTTCCTCAAGGGTATGAATTATTTTTTTCGATTCTGTGTTCACAATGTCATCTTGCTGGTCCATATTGAAACCGGTAGCAATTACGGTCACCGCAATCGCTTCACCTAATGAATCATCTTCACCAACACCCATGATGATATTGGCTCCATGACCTGCTTCCAATTGAATATGATCATTGATTTCACCAATTTCATCAATAGTGATTTCCTGGGAACCAGAAACTATTAACAACAATACATTCTTCGCACCAGTAATCTTATTATCGTTCAATAATGGCGAATCCAAAGCTTTCATGATAGCCTCGTTGGCCCTTGCCGAACCTGATGCCATAGCTGAGCCCATAATTGCCGTACCACTATTTGAAAGTACTGTTTTAGCATCGCGTAAATCTATGTTTTGTGTGTAATGGTGCGTAATGACTTCAGCTATACCTCGAGCTGCGGTTGCTAAAACCTCATCTGCTTTTGAAAACCCGGCTTTAAATCCTAAGTTGCCGTAAACCTCTCTTAATTTATTATTGTTTATGACTATGAGCGAGTCAACATTGGAACGAAGTTTCTCAATTCCCCGTTGGGCTTGTTCACAGCGCATTTTACCTTCGAATTGAAAAGGCATAGTTACAATGCCTACGGTAAGAACATCCATTTCCTTGGCCTGCTTAGCGATAACGGGAGCAGCACCAGTACCTGTTCCCCCACCCATTCCAGCAGTAATAAATATCATTTTTGTCGTATTATCAAGCATGGATTTTATATCCTCCATACTCTCAATAGCTGCCTGTTCGCCAACTTCAGGATTCGCTCCAGCACCCAATCCTTCTGTAAGTGAAACCCCTAACTGTATTTTGTTGGGAACTGGACTGTTCTCCAAAGCCTGTGAATCGGTATTACAGATAACGAAGTCAACTCCGTTAATCCCTGCCTGGAACATGTGGTTAATGGCATTGCTACCACCACCACCTACACCAATGACCTTTATGACATTACTTTGATTCTTAGGAAGATCAAAAGCGATACTCTCAATTTCAATGTTCTTGCTCATACTTTTTATATTACTGGTTTTATAGTGTTTATATTTTCTACGCTATTCGGCGTTGTCCAAGAAATCTTTCAATTTTTCAGACCATTTATCAAATACTGTTTTTCGTTCGCCTTTTTTGTTATCAACTTTCATCTTATTCTCATCATGATCGGCATACGCCATCTCCTCTTGGTTCTCTAAATCCTCATCTATATGAATGTCCTTGCCTTCATTCTTAACAGCATTCATTAGCAGACCAACCGCGGTTGCATATAATGGACTTGCAACGGCCTCATCGGTATCTCCAGCCAAATGCTCATTTGGATATCCTATTCTGGTATCCATTCCGGTTATGTATTCTACCAATTGTTTAAGGTGCTTTAATTGACTACCACCACCAGTCAAAACAATGCCTGCAATCAATTTCTTCTTTTGCTCTTCGTGACCGTAATTCTTAATCTCAACATAAACCTGCTCAACTATCTCAACTACTCTAGCATGTATAATCTTGGAAAGGTTTTTTAGGGTGATTTCTTTTGGTTCACGACCTCTTAAACCAGGAATCGAGACAATTTCGTTATCCTTGTTTTCCCCGGGCCAAGCAGATCCGAATTTTATTTTCAATAATTCTGCTTGCTTCTCAATAATAGAGCAGCCTTCCTTAATATCCTCTGTTATAACCCCGCCACCAAATGGAATTACTGCTGTATGTCTTATAATTCCGTCTTTGAAAATGGCCAAATCGGTTGTGCCACCTCCTATATCGATTAATGCAACACCGGCCTCTTTTTCTTCCTGGCTCAATACTGCATCTGAAGAAGCCAAGGGTTCAAGTGTAATCTTACCTAAATCCAAACCGGCACTCTTTATACATCTTCCCACATTTTTTATTGAGGAAACCTGACCAACAACTACGTGGAAATTGGCTTCCAATCGTCCTCCGTACATTCCAATGGGTTCTTTGATTTCAGCTTGCCCATCAACTTTATATTCCTGAGGCAAAACGTGGATGATTTCCTCACCAGGAAGCATTACCAACTTGTAAACCTGATTGCATAGTCTATCCAAATCATCCTCGTTGATAACCTCTTCAGCATCTGCCCTAGTAATATAATCGCTATGTTGAAGGCTACGAATATGCTGTCCTGCAATACCAACAACGACGGAACCTATTTTTAAACCCGAATTTATCTCCGCTTCTTCAACAGCTTGTTGAATGGATTGTATTGTTTGTGTAATGTTGTTGACAACACCTCTATGTACACCCAGACTCTTAGATCTACCAATACCAAGTATCTCAATCTTCCCGTATTCGTTTTCCTTTCCGATTATGGCAACGATTTTCGTAGTCCCGATATCTAACCCAACTGAATATTTATCTTGTTCCATTTTCTATATTATATTTTGGTGCACACTACTTGATTATTAAATTCTAAGCTTACTACATTATATTCTTCCAAGGTTTCATCCTTGTTTGCCTTGGTATAAAATGCCTTGAAGTTGTTGAACTTCTCTTCCAGATTATCAACGCCCCCCAAATGCACAACAAACTGTTCCATTCTAAACTTCAATTGGTACTTTGCATCATCTTCGATATGGATACCAATCACATTTTTCCGTAAAAAATCATCTTTGTTTATGTATTTTAAAATCTCATAAACATCCTCAAGACTTTTACCCGTTATCTTACCGGTGATAATTGGAACTCTGGCAGAATGACTCATGGATAATGGCATACTTGTTCCTTCATCATCCAGATAAAACTTAGAATTCCCCTCAATTCGTCCGATTGGCTTGCGTTGTATGATTTTTGACGTTAGCTCACCGTTCACAGTAAGATATACTTGGGCACTTTTCACCATTTCATTGGCCTCAATGACCTTCTCTATAGTATTCAAAACTAATTTTTCTTTAGGCACATTTGTCAGGGGTCCATAATTTTGTATTAACAATTTATTAACCATCCCTTGAGTTATGTATAGATTTTGATCCCCAACGAATTCTATATTCAACCCTTTAACACTTTTTCCTTTACTTCTATGGTTAGAAAACGCATAAAGCCCCGTAATTACGAGCAAAAGAGCTATCATTTTAATGTAGTTCCAATTAATTCGCATATTCAATTTCTTTTTTGATTCTTGACACTTCCAATCCTATATCCCCTGCACCCATGGTTACCAATACATCGGGGTTTTGTGATTTTATTTCTTGGACTATGTTTAACTTCTCTATTACTTTTTTGTTCGGATTCTCAATCTTATCCATTAACCAAGACGAGGTAATTCCAGGTAATGGTTTTTCCCTGGCAGGATAGATATCCAACAATAGAATACTATCGAACTTGGACAAACTTTTTGCAAATTCTTCAGCAAAATCCCTTGTCCTGGAATACAAATGAGGTTGAAAAACCACCAATACTTTTTTATTGGGATGCATCTCAGAAATTGCGTCGTAAACCGCATTTATCTCTGTAGGATGATGCGCATAATCATCAATGAAAACAAAATCATCTTCCTTGATCTTATAAGAAAATCTTCGTTGTACTCCTTTGAAGGTTTCCAAAGCTTGAGCAAGGCGATAGGGTGGGGAACCTGCTTCTATCGCCATTGCAAAAGCGACCAATCCGTTAAGCAAATTGTGCCTTCCGGGTTTATTGAACTTAACCCCCTTTAATGTTGTTTCGGGAGTTCCCAAATCAAAAATGTAGGTACCATGTTCTATTTTTATATTTCGGATACAATAATCCGAATTATCCTCAATGCCATAAGTCGTGCCTTTTAATGGCAAGCCGTTACGCACAAATAACTTTCCACCAGGTTTTAACTTGCCCACAAAAAGATTGAACGACTTTGTTAATTCTTCATTACTACCATAAATATCCAAATGATCGGCATCCATAGATGTAACACATGCCACATTAGGGAAAAGCCTTAAGAAAGAACGGTCAAATTCATCAGCTTCTACCACTGAATAATCTAAACCTTTAAACAAAAAATTACTATTAAAATCTTCAGAAATACCTCCTAAAAATGCCGTAAATGAAGTGTTTGTCTCATTGAGCAAATGTGCTAAAATACTTGAGGTCGTGGTTTTACCATGGGTGCCCGCAACCGCAAAACAAAAGGTATCCTTGGTAATTATACCTAGGACCTCAGACCTTTTTTTCAATTGAAAACCATTTGCTAAAAAGTATTGGTATTCAGAATGACTTTGAGGTACTGCGGGAGTATACACTACAAGGGTATTTCTAGCGCTCTTATATAAATCTTCTATTGCCTTTACGTCATCTTCATAGTGAACATCTATGCCCATTGCTTCCAACTCTTTGGTCAATGGTGTCTTGGTTCTATCATAACCGGCCACATTCTTTTCAATAAACTTAAAATAACGCGCCAAGGCCGACATTCCTATGCCTCCAATACCTATAAAATAAACGTTATGTATTTCTTTCAAGTTCATTTATTTAGATAACAATTTTTCTATCTCGTCAACTATATCTTTAGTAGCATTTGGCAATGCCAATTTTCTGATATTTGTTGCCAAAGCCTCCTGTTTTGATTTGGATTTGAATAAATCGGCAAAAACATTCTCAAAATCATTATCCAAATCTTTTTCCTTCACCATTAACGCCGCATCCTCCTTCACTAAGGCTATTGCATTTTTTGTTTGATGGTCTTCAGCTACATTTGGTGATGGAATAAATAGTACTGGTTTACCCACAATACATAGTTCAGAAACCGAACTGGCACCTGCCCTAGATATGATTATATCGCTAGCGGTATAGGCATGATCCATTCTATTCAAATAATCCAAAACCTTGATTGTAGATGAGTTGTACTTTTTATATTCCTCATAATAAAGTTTACCACATTGCCATATTACCTGTATACCCAGGCTATTGAAATAATCCATCTTTTGTTCAACCAGTTGGTTGATTCGTCTTGCACCTAGACTTCCTCCTAAGACCAGCAGCGTTGCTTTATGAATGTCCAATCCAAAAAAGCCCAATGCCTCATTACTATTATCTGCTAATTGAACCAAATCGCTCCGCACCGGATTACCGGTCTTTACGATTTTTGCTAATGGAAAGAAAGCTTCCATTCCGTCATAAGCCACGCAAATCTTGGCTACTTTATCTTTCAATAATTTGTTGGTTATACCTGCATACGAATTTTGTTCCTGTAATACACATGGAATTCCCCTACCAGAGGCAACCTTCAATAATGGTCCACTGGCAAAGCCTCCCGTGCCCACTACTGCATGGGGTTTGAATTTGGTCACTATTTTGCCTGCTTTGATCAAACTACTTATCAATTTAAATGGAAACATTAAATTTTTTAGGGTCAGTTTCCTTTGTAACCCCGAAATCCACAATCCTTCAATTTTGTATCCTGCCTGCGGCACTTTTTCCATCTCCATCCTGTCCTTTGCCCCTACGAACAAGAACTCTGCATTTGGATGTCTTTTTTTCAACTCATTCGCTATGGCAATCGCAGGATAAATATGCCCCCCAGTACCACCACCTGATAGTATAAACCTATAATTGCCCACTCAATACTTCTAACGGATTAGTATCATCGATTTCAGCATCACTTCTATTCGAAACATCACTTTTTCTACTCGCACTCAAAATTATTCCGATGGCCAGACAAGTCATCCAACTTGAGGTACCACCACTACTGATTAATGGTAAAGTCTGGCCGGTAACTGGAAATAATTCGACCGCTACCGCCATATTTATCAATGCCTGAAAAACAATGGGCAAACCAACACCAAGAACCAGTAGCTTTCCAAAAATTGTTTGGCTACCATTGGCGACAACCACTATACGGAATAACAATAACAGATAGAAAAACATGAGCACAAAGCCACCTACCAGTCCGTATTCCTCGACAATAATTGCATAGATAAAATCTGAAGAGCTCTGGGGCAAAAAGTTCTTTTGAACACTTTTCCCGGCTCCTTTCCCCATTATTCCGCCTGAAGCAACGGCTATTTTAGCTCTTTCTATTTGATAGTCGGCCTCTGTATCCTCGGGGTTTGAGAAATTTTGAATTCTACTTATCCATGTATCCACGCGATTCGGAAACAAATCAGGTGCCGCTTTAGCCGTCAGAATGAACAATGTCAGGCATAAAATCCCCGTACCAACTATTCCCATTAAATATTTTAATGGATACCCTCCTAAAAAACATAACAATAATACCATTGAAAAAATAATGGCTGCTGTTGAAAAGTTTGCAGGAAGAATAAGAATTATCACCAAAAAAACCGGAATCCAAAGCGGTAGAATACTTTCTTTAAAAGTTATTACATCATCCTTGATCTTGGTCAAATAACGAGCCACATAAATCATCAATACAACTGCCGCCAGATTGGAAGTTTGAAATGTAAACCCTACCAAAGGAATTTGTATCCATCGACTGGCATTGGCTCCTTCAATGGTTGTGCCCTGCGCCAAAGTGAATATCAATAAAACTAAAACAATGGGCATTGCAATTAATGACAGCCCCTTAAAAAAGTGAGCTGGAATTTTATGTATTCCATAGATGATTCCAAATCCTAAAAACAGTAAAAGGGCATGTTTGACCAGGTGTCCCCCGGTTGTACCATTACCAACCACATATACCAAGTTGCTACTTGCGCTATAGACCGGTAAAAATGAAAACAAGGCCAAAAGCGCCACAACAGCCCAAATAGCTTTATCCCCTTTAATATTTTTAAAGAAATTCAACATTTCTATAAATTTTTGATCGCTTCTTTAAATTGACGACCTCTATCCTCATAATTCTCGAACAAGTCGAAACTTGCACATGCAGGTGACAATAAAACCGTATCACCCCGTTCCGCAATTTTATATGCGACCTTAACTGCCTCTTCCATGGCATAGGTTTCGACCATTAAGTCGACCACATTTCCAAATGCATCAACAATTTTTGAATTATCATTTCCTAAACAAATAATGGCTTTTACTTTTTCGCGAACCAAAGGCATTAATTCCTTATAATCGTTGCCCTTATCAATTCCACCAACTATCCAAACCGTAGGTGTACTCATACTGTCCAATGCATAATAAGTCGCGTTCACATTGGTGGCCTTGGAATCGTTTATATATTGAACATATTGTATTTTGAGCACTTTTTCAAGTCTATGTTCTGCACCTTGAAAATTTGCAATACTTGCACGTATGGTTTCCTTTCGGATGCCAATCAAGGTCGCCGCTATACTCGCGGCCATGGTATTTTTCAAATTGTGCTTGCCTTCTAACGCTAGTGTACTTGTCATCATTTTCAAAGTCTCGTTATTTGTCTTAATTATTATTTTATCGTTCTTTATAGATGCCCCTTGTTTCAATTTTTTCTTTATTGAAAAAGGCATTAATATTGATTTAACCGGGTGTTCCTTCAACCATTCTACAATTACCTTATCATCGGTATCATAGATGAGATAGTCCTCTGCCGTTTGGTTTTCTGCTATTCTGAATTTTGAAGCCACATAGTTTTCAAAATTGTAATCATAGCGATCTAAATGGTCTGGTGTAATGTTGGTAATAATGGCAATATTTGGCCTAAAATCGACAATGCCGTCCAACTGAAAACTGCTTATTTCCAATACATAGAAATCAAGGTCATTCTCTGCCACCATCTTACCAAAACTGTCACCAATGTTACCCGCCATACCCACATTAAGTCCTTCTTCTTTAAGAATATGGTTGGTGAGCATGGTTGTGGTGGTCTTTCCATTGCTACCGGTTATTCCAATAATCGTAGCATTTGTATATTTTGATACAAATTCTATTTCAGAAATAACGGGTATTCCTTTCTCCTTTAATTGTACTATCAAAGGAACCGTATCAGGTATACCAGGGCTTTTCATTACCAAATCGGCATTTAGAATTTCACTCCTAGAATGTTTTTCTTCTTCCCAATTAATTCCAATATGTTCAAGAACGTCTTTATACTGTTTCTTTATTTTTCCTTTATCCGACACAAAAACTTCGAATCCCTCTTTTAATCCCAATATGGCAGTTCCTACTCCGCTCTCCCCTCCGCCAAGGATTACCAATCGCGCCATTTATCGTACTTTAAGTGTCACTATCGTTATAATCGCCAGCACGATTCCTACAATCCAAAAACGGGTGACTATTTTACTTTCGTGATATCCTCTTTTCTGATAATGATGATGCAAGGGTGCCATTAAGAATATTCGTTTCCCAGCTCCCAGTCTTTTTTTGGTGTATTTAAAATATCCAACCTGTAACATCACGGAGATTGACTCGGCGAAAAATATTCCACATAAAACAGGAATCAATAATTCCTTACGGATGATAATTGCTATTACGGCGATGACGCCACCAATGGTCAGACTTCCTGTATCTCCCATAAAAACTGTTGCAGGAAATGCGTTGTACCATAAAAAACCTACCAAAGCACCCACAAATGCCGTAACAAAGACCAACAGTTCACCTACACCGGTTATATACATGATGTCTAAATAATCTGAAAAAATAATATTACCGGATACCCATGTGAAGACACCAAGAGTAAATACTATTATAGCCGAGGTTCCTGCCGCAAGCCCATCAATTCCATCGGTCAAATTGGCCCCATTGGATACGGCCGTTACGATTAAAATGATCATGGGAATGAATATCAACCACACATAATCCTTTGCACCATCACCCGCCCATGAGATAAGGTCGCCATAATCGAATTCATTATTCTTTAAAATGGGAACCGTGGTCATGGTAGATTTTATGTCCTCACCTTTTACCTGTTGAACCGTATACTGCTCCGTGATAATGCTTTTATCATGTTCACGCATGGTAACATCAGGATGATAGTACAAAGTTGCCCCTACGATAAGACCCAGAACAACTTGACCCATTATTTTAAATCTACCCTTTAGGCCCTTTTTGTCTTTTTTGAATATTTTGATGTAGTCATCAATGAAACCAATTGTACCCATCCAAAGAATCGTAACAATCAATAAGATTATGTAGATATTCATTACATCAGCAAAAAGTAAAACAGGAATCAAGGTGGACATGATAATGATCAAACCACCCATAGTGGGTGTGCCTGCCTTTTGCTCTTGGCCCTCTAAACCTAAATCACGGATACTTTCACCTATTTGCTTACGCTGCAGAAAAAGAATCACCTTTTTACCATAAACGGTTGCCAAAATCAAAGAAAGTAATACGGCCATTGCAGCACGAAAAGTGATAAAACCAAAAAGGCTCGCTCCCGGCACTTGGTATTCTTTTTCTAAGTATTCAAAAAGATAGTAAAGCATTCACTTTATTCTTATGGTTGTTATTTTTCAAGAGACCTCAGTAGTTCCTGCACTATTTTAAAATCATCAAAATCTACCCGCTTTCCGTTAGTTTCTTGATAGGCTTCATGTCCTTTTCCTGCGATTAGGATAATATCTTTGGCCATTGCCAGCTGGCATGCTGTTTTAATGGCTTGTTTGCGATTCTCCACAGACAAGATTTTCTTAACATTTTGTGGTTCTACACCCGCCTCCATTTCTTCAATTATCACATTGGGGGACTCAGTTCTCGGATTATCGGAAGTGAAAATAGCCTTGTTACTCATTCGTGATGCGATATTACCCATGACCGGACGCTTAGACTTGTCTCTGTCGCCACCACACCCCACAACGGTGATGACGTTTTCATTTCCAGTCCTCAATGCGTTGATTGTCTCAAGCACATTTTTCAAGGCGTCCGGCGTATGGGCATAATCAACTATTGCCGTAATTTTATCTTTTGATATGTAATATTGAAACCTTCCGTCTACATTATCCAATTCGCTCAACAAGCGGAGCGTTTCTAATTTTTCCAAACCCAAAAGGTCCGCAGTGGCGTAAATTGCCAATACGTTGTAAGCATTAAAACTACCTATAAGCTTGGTCCATAATTCGTCATCCTCAATTTTCAATAGCTGACCATCGAATTGATTTTCTAAGATGTGTGCCCTATAATCAGCATAGGACCTCAACGCATAGGTATACTTTCGGGCTTTAGTATTTTGTAGCATTACCAAACCGTTTTTATCATCTACATTGGTAAGTGCGAAAGCCTTTTTTGATAAATTATCGAACAATGATTTCTTGGTATCTCGATATTCGGCAAAGGTTTTATGATAATCCAAATGGTCATGGGTAAGGTTTGTGAAAATAACTCCTTCGAATACCAGGCCTTCGGTTCTTTTTTGATGAATACCATGTGAACTGACCTCCATAAAACAAAACTCAACACCTTCTTCATTCATTAAACTCAGGTGCTTATTAATGGTCAACGCATCGGGCGTTGTATGGTTAGTGGTAAATTCCTCATCACCGACCATTATTTTAATGGTGGAAACCAATCCTACCCTGAACCCGGCTTTTTTGAACAGTTGATATAATAGGGTGCTTATAGTGGTCTTTCCGTTAGTACCCGTGATACCAACTAATTTTAAATTCTTGGATGGATTGTCATAATAATTTGACGCCATGATAGCCAAGGCCTTATTACCATTATCTACCTCAACGTAAGTGACACCATTTACCAATTGTTCGGGCATTTCTTCACAGACAATGCTCATAGCACCAGAGTCGATAGCCTTGGCAATAAATTTGTGACCATCTGTCAAAGTGCCTTTTATAGCCACAAAAACATCATCTAACCCAACTTTTCTGGAATCAAAACATAGTGTGTTTATCATTATATTGGTTGATCCACTTACAGCAGTAAGGCCAACTCCAAACAATATGTCTTTTAGTAGCTTCATGAAAGTTCCAAGACAATTTTATCTACCTTATTGATATCTGTTCCTTGACTAATGGACTGTTTTTTTACCTTGCCATTACCGTGCACTTCAACTTTAATCCCAAGATTTTCAAGTATTGAAATGGCATCCATACCGCTCATTCCCTTAACATTGGGAACCTTGTTGTATTTCTTTTGGGCCTCGACATAGTATTTCTGGTAGGAATCATCCAAATTTTGGTCTTCTGAATTCAACATTTCAACCTCATCTATCATGGGATTGGTTGCAAATACTTTTTGTGCCACCGATTTAAAAACAGGACCTGAAACATCAGCACCGTAATATCCAACACTTTTATCAGGTTCATGAATAACCACAATGCAAGAGTATTTGGGGTTTTCAGCAGGAAAATAACCAGCAAAAGTTGATATATACCTTAGCTTATCTGGATCCTTGGCCACATAATTCTTCTGCGCAGTACCTGTTTTACCTGCCATAGAGAAGTTCGGCGAATACAATCTATGACCCGTGCCATGTTCTTTCTCGACCACGTTCTTTAAAAGTTGCTTCACCTTCGAAGCGGTTTCTTTTGAACATATAGATGGATTAATAACCTCTTTTTCAAACTTTAAAACAGATCTGTTCCATTCCTTAACTTCTTTAATCATACGAGGCTTTATCATCTCTCCATCATTGGCAATTGCATTGTAGAAAGTCAACACTTGTAAAGGCGTCATTGCAACTTCATAACCATAGGCCATTTGGGCCAATGAAAGACCAGACCAACCTTTTTCCTCTGGATACCGAATGACCGGAATACCTTCACCCTTAATTGGAAGGTTCAATTCATTATGCAAATTCATTGATCGTAATCGGTCTACATACTTTTCAGGATTTTCCTTATACCCATTATGAATGGTTTTTGCAAACGCAACATTTGAGGAAACTTCAAAAGCCTTAGAAATCGAAAGCTTACCATAGCCACCATGTTTGGTGTCTTTCACTCTATGGTTATAGATGCGCCAGTACCCTTTTTCGGTATCAACGACAGAGCTTGTGTCAATGACTTTATCCTCTAAGGCTGCAACCATATTCATCAGTTTGAATGTAGAACCCGGTTCGTGCGATTCCCCAATTGCATAATTTAGACGCTCGTAATATTTACCACCCTTGGTCATGCCCAAATTGGAAATCGCTTTAACCTCACCTGTTTTGGTTTCCATTACGATTACAGTACCATGGTCGGCTTTGTATTTTTCAAGTTGCCCTAATAAGGCATGGTGTGCAATATCCTGTATATTGATGTCAATAGTGGATATTACATCATAGCCATCCTTGGGCTCTACGATATTGTCCATTCCAATAGGTTTCCATTGCCCTTTGGCGATTTTTTGCTTTAAACGCTTTCCTTCGACACCTCTTAAATATTGACCAAAAGCACCTTCTAGCCCTACCCTTGTATAATACCCGTTTTCATCTTTACGCTCGTACCCAACACTTCGTTCAGCAATTTTTCCCAACGGATGCTCCCGAACCGTTTTTTGTTCAACTATGAGTCCGCCTTTATATGGTCCTTTATTGAGCAGGGGAAAGTCCTTTACCGCCATATAATCAGAGTAGTCCAGGTTTCTTACCAAGAGTGTATACCTATTCTTATTGGTTTTCGCTTTTCGCAAAAGCTGCTGATAATGTGAAGATGTTTTACCAGTTAGTTTGCTAAAAGCATTCGATAAGGGTTTGACGTTTTCTTTAAAATCGTTATCACTAACGGTTACGGCATCAAAGCGTATGGTATATCTTGAAACCGATGTGGCAAGTAAACTACCATCATCAGAATACAGATTACCCCTATTCGGGGCAATGGTAAACATCTTCTCTGTTCGTTTCATGGCCAGATTCCGGTACTTATCACCATGAACCATTTGAATACTCACTAGTTTAAAGAGCACAGCACCCGCAAACAGGAATAGGCAACCTGCAACGACATACAACCTAGTTAAAATGCTCTTTTCAGTAACTGGCATTATTCTTTATTTGATTTTACCCTAATTTTTTTTGGCGGTGTTTCTGACGGATACAATCCATTACCTTCAACGGTTCTCGTAATTGTTGATTCCAGTTTTAAGCGTTGCACATCTGAGCGCAGATCAACAAATTCGCTGCGTAATTCCTTTACCTCTTCATTCAGTGCTGCAATTTGGTGTACTTTTTTATCAGCACTATGCGAGCTCCCAATCATTACCGTTGCCAAAAAGGAAACAAAAATTATAAACAACCAGTTTTTAGGAGCATCTCCGCTCACTAAAAACTTACCTCTGAGTACGTCTAAAATTCCTTTTTTCATTCGATTATCAATTGCATTCCGCAATTCTTAATTTGGCACTTCTCGCCCTGCTGTTCAATGCTATTTCTTCTTTCGACGGTACTGTTAAACCACCAACTTTTTTTAAGGGGACATTCACATTCCCATAAAAATCTTTCTCTGGTTCGCCTTCAAACAATCCAGACCTAATGAACCGCTTTACCAACCGGTCTTCCAAGGAATGGTAACTGATTACGCTTAACCGACCTTTTGGATTCAATAATTCAGGGACTTGTACCAAAAGCTCCTTTATGACCTGAATCTCCTGATTCACCTCAATACGAATCGCCTGATAAATCTGCGCCAGTATTTTATGCTCTTTATGTTTAGGCAAAAACTGTTTTAACACCTCTTTCAGTTGAGCCGATGTTTTTATCGGGGCTTCTTCCCTACTCGCTATAATCTTATTTGCGATGGCATTGGCATTTCGTAAATCACCATATTGAAACAAGACCTTCCTCAAATCATCATACTTGAATGAGTTTACCACATCGTAGGCCGAAATGTTGTTCTTTTTACTCATTCGCATATCCAAATCAGCATCAAAACGCGTCGAAAATCCCCGTTCTGCCTTGTCAAATTGATGCGATGAAACTCCAAAATCTGCAAGGATTCCATCTACTTTTCGAATGCCATAGAACTTTAAAAACTGCTTTATATATCTAAAGTTTTCGTTGATCAGGGTAAATCGTACATCTTCTATATTGTTCTTCAGTGCATCTTCATCTTGATCAAATGCGAACAATTTTCCATCTGGACCTAATCTTTTCAATATTTCATGGGAATGTCCTCCACCACCAAAAGTCACATCAACATAAACCCCATCTTCTATAATATTGAGCCCGTCAATAGACTCTTTTAGAAGTACGGGGTTATGATAGTTCGTCCCCATCATCTCCCATTACCTCTTCCGCCAAACTTGCAAAGTCTTCCGCGGTTTCGTCTAGCACTCTTTCATAGCTATCCTTATCCCATATTTCAACAATGTTTATTGCCGAACTCAAAACCACTTCTTTATGTATACCAGCAACGGAAATAAGATTTTTTGGAATTAACAACCTTCCAGTTGAATCGATCTCTATAACCTTTACACCAGCAGAAAATCTTCTAATAAAATCGTTGTTCTTTTTTTTGAATCGATTTTTCTTGTTCATCTTCGCCATCAGTAAATTCCATTCGGCCATTGGATATAATTCCAAACACGGTTGAAAAACCGATCTCTTAAGAACAAAACCATTGTTAAGCATAGGTGACATCTGATTTTTTAGGGCAACCGGTAGCATTACCCTACCTTTGGCATCAGCCTTGCAATCGTATGTTCCTATGAAGCTTATCACCTCTAAACGTTTGGTTTTTATTTAATAACTCAAATATATATAAATTATTACCACAATTTACCACAATTTACCACTTTGTTCATAATTTTAATCATTTTAGCGTAACGGACTCCCGCATTGATTATAAAATGAAACTCATTTAATAATCGTGATTTAGGTATTTTCAGAAGTTGTTCGGACCCGTATTTATTAGAATAACACTATAGATTGGATTTTTAAGGAATTGCCTATATTTGCCAATTAAGACCAGAAGCGTGCTGAATGGAAGAAAAGATTATTACAGAAGGTAAATATCGATATATAGAGAAGGGAGAAGGCACCCCAATTATTATTTTACATGGTCTTATGGGAGGTTTGAGCAACTTCAAGGGCGTGTCGGAACATTTCCCGGAAAAAGGGTATAAGGTTTTGATTCCTGAGCTACCAATTTACACCATGCCATTGTTAAAAACCAACGTAAAAAACTTCGCAAAATATTTAGAAGAGTTTATTGAGTTCAAAGGCTTGAAAGACGTAATACTTTTAGGCAATTCTTTGGGCGGACATATCGGCCTATTACACACCAATTTGTACCCGGAAATGGTGAAAGCACTGGTTATTACGGGCAGTTCTGGACTTTACGAGAGTGCCATGGGTGACGGTTATCCCAAACGTGGCGATTATGAGTTCATCAAGAAGAAAGCCCAGGATGTCTTTTACAATCCTGCAGTGGCCACCAAAGAAATTGTTGATGAGGTTTTTGCCACAGTTAATGATAGGGTTAAACTAGTGAAAACCCTATCGATTGCAAAAAGTGCCATTCGCCATAATATGTCTAAAGACCTTCCTAAGATGAATACACCAACATGTATCATTTGGGGAGAAAATGATTCGGTTACACCGCCCAATGTAGCCAAGGAATTTCATGGACTATTACCAGATTCAGATTTATTCTGGATAAAAAAATGTGGTCATGCCCCTATGATGGAGCATGCGGAACAATTCAATGAGATTCTTGATGCTTGGTTAGAGCAAAGAAAATTCTAAATCTTTTTTCTAATGAAAATAAGGTCGGCCAACTTTGTAATGAGCAATTCCGATGTTGCCAAGTGCCCAAATGAACCAATTCCCGAATACGCTTTTATAGGAAGGTCCAATGTGGGGAAGTCATCACTAATAAATATGTTGACCGAACGTAAAAGTCTTGCAAAGATTTCGGGCAGACCAGGGAAGACACAGCTCATTAACCACTTTAAAATCAATGATAATTGGTTTTTGGTCGATTTACCTGGATATGGATACGCCCGTGTTTCAAAAAAGGACAAAAAGACATTTCAAAAATATATCACTGATTACTTTATAAAACGCAAACAATTGGTAAGTGCCTTTGTTCTGGTGGATGTTCGTCATGAACCCCAAAAGATTGATCTGGAATTTATGGAATACTTAGGTGAAAACATGATTCCCTTTAGCATTATTTTTACCAAGGCTGACAAATTAAAACCCAAAGCGGTTGAAAAAAATGTGGATTCTTATATTAAAGAACTCCTTAATGGTGTTTGGGAAGAGGCTCCCAACTACTTTATAACTTCCTCTTCAAAAAATATAGGTAGGGATGAGCTTGTAAACTATATTGATCAGATAAACCAACAATTCTTTAAAGAAAAAAAGAAATAGGATCAGATTCTTTGCTGAAGCAACTCGATTAAATCCTTAGCATTTTTCAAATTGTTCAATTCTTCTGTAGTCACGAATATTTCCAGGTTTTCATTGACCACAATTAATACAATGGGGTAATTGAATTCATGCCTGAATTTTGAAGCGTATTGGTTTTTAAATTCGTCTTTGTGCAAAAACTCCATTTCCAATGAAGTTTCTTGTCTGAATTTTTTCCAGATCTTGTTTTCCTTAAATGCACCATAGGTAATATCGCACAAATTACACGCATAGGTATTTGGACTGAATATTTTGTGTGCTCCATCAATAATCATATTACGCAGTCCAGAATCAGCATTATTAACAAAGATAAATTTTTGCTTCATTTTTTATAAGATATTTAAAGACTAAAAGTATTATATTTAATTGCATATTGGTCTTATAAACCTTGTTGTGCTTACATAATCCTGGCCTAAAACATTTTCGATGAAAAAAATATTTACGTTGGCTATACTTGCAATTGGTATAGTAAGCTGTGTTGAACATAAAAAAAAACAAATTCCACCTGTAATAGCACCTTTTTCAGATGTTGATACCTTGGCAATTAATGACTGGTGGAATCGCAAGGATAATCCCATTATTAATTTAAAGGTAGGTCGGGATAGTGTTGTCGCTTTTGGGATTTATACCGTTGCTAACAACACCTTGAAATTAAGCGCACAGTTATATCCTTTATATCCTGAAGAGTCCAGGGAAGTTCGACTAGAAATCGAAGAAAAAGGAGTATGGAATGAAGTACAGCGGCAAAATGTAAACGATATAGGATGGTCTACCCTTTTCCGTATTGAAAATTGGGATGACACCAAAAATGTAAAATATAGGTTGCTTCATGGCGAAAATGCATCTTTCGAAGGTTTGATCCGTAAGGACCCTGAAGATAAAAATGAGATAGTTTTGGCTGCTTTGTCCTGTAATTCAAATAAAGATCGTGGAATGCGCGAAAATTATGTTCTCAACATAAATCATCAGGACCCTGATTTGATTTTCTTTGCAGGGGACCAATCCTACGATCATACAGAACATACAGCCGCTTGGCTAAAATTCGGTCTTCAGTTCAAAGAGACCTTCCGTAATCGTCCTTGTATTACAATCCCTGATGACCATGATATAGGTCAGGGGAATCTATGGGGCGAAAATGGAAAAGTTTCCACGGCACAAGGAAGTCCAGACGGCGGTTATCGTTATCATCCTGAATATGTAAAGATGGTAGAGCGGTGCCAAACCGCACACTTACCCGACGCTTACGACCCAACTCCCATTGAACAAGGCATTGGTGTTTATTACACAAATCTTATATTGGGAGGGGTTGATTTTGCAATCTTGGAAGACCGTAAGTTTAAATCA
>JAAETN010000137.1 GCA_024228355.1 Maribacter sp.
GGTACAACATATGGGTAACGATATTTACGTGAAAGCATCAAATCGGCCTCTTCATGGTTAATAAACTGTTCGAACTCTCCATTAAATCGTAAAGTATCCCCAACTCTATATGCAATATTGGCGATTAAAGGTAATACGGTAGACATGTGGCCTATCTCAACATCGCAATTCAAATCGTATCGACTTCCAGAGCGCACCCCATCGATGAAATTGCCGAAATGACCCTTGCTGTCAGGAGCGGCCCTAAAGGTTTGATCTCCACCTATGGCAGCACTTTCCGTCATATCGGATCCGGCGAAAGGTTCCTTGTCCCTTTCCTTATAGGCCTTCCAATTACTGCCGTTAACTTCCATCCAACCATCCGTTCCGTAGAACATATTTCCAATTCTAACTCCAGAATTGGCTTCGCTATTAGTATACCTGCCCCTTGTTTCAAATTCGAGGATTTTACCATCTTCATATTCGAAAACCGAGGTCTGGGTGTTGGGTGTTTCTTGGGAACATTCCAATGGTGATACACCAAAGATACCACCCATGGATTGCACCTTTACGGGATGTACCTTTTTATTGAGTCCCCATCGGGCCAAATCAAATTGATGGGGTCCCTGGTTCCCGGTATCGCCATTTCCGGTATCCCAATGCCAATGCCAATTATAGTGTCCCTTCTTTTCATTGTAGGGTCGATAGGTAGCTGGACCCAACCACATGTCATAGTTGAGATTGGCAGGTGGGTTGCTATCCTTTACAATACCAAAGGAATCCCTTGGTTTAAAACAAGTGCCTCTCGCCATGAAAACCTCTCCAATGCCTCCGCTATGTAGAAATTCCATGGCCTGCATGACGTTGCTATTGGAACGGTTTTGGAACCCTACTTGTACCACCCGATCATATTTTCGTGCTGCTTCCACCATTTTCCGACCTTCCCAAACGTTGTGCGAACTGGGTTTTTCCACATACACATGTTTTCCTGCCTGACAGGCCCATATAGCCGACAAGGCATGCCAATGGTTTGGTGTGGCAATAATCACCCCGTCAATATCCTTGTCCTCAAATACCTTGCGCATGTCCGTTTCAGTCCCAGGTTTGTTGCCTTTTTGGTTTTGGGCCGCGATTTGTACACGTTCTCCAAGGAATGAAGTATCCACATCGCAAACGGTCTTTATGGTAACTCCATCATTGTACATTTTGGAAAAACTATCCAATAAGTCTTTTCCCCTTCCACGTACACCTATAGATCCAAGAACCACACGGTCATTAGCACCTAAAATATTGCCATAGGATTTAGCTGAAAAGACTGATGCTCCAAAGGCTACACCTGCTGCCCCTGTCGCTGTTTTTTTAATAAAATCTCTTCTGTTGTCCATAATTCTGTTGTCTTTTGGTTGTCAATAAATGTTTTTACTAATATGTTTTTGAAAATTGGGTAAAACCAGAATCCAGAGTTTCCTTCTTCAAGTGGGAACTGGCCACTACAATATGATGTTTAAATGTTGTACTTTCTCCCCTGGCCAGTTTATAATTTAATTTTTCCTTTCCGTTGCTGAAGACTGATTGACCAAGGGGATTGGCCGCAAAAAGCCCATAACCGCGAGCGTGCCAATACGTAGGATAACCCACATTGGTGGGATGATCCATAATCACCAGGGAAATAGCCTCTTTCTTAATAGTAGCGGTCAGATTCACCCAATTGGAACGTATACCCCAGCAATCCGTACCTTGAATACCCTCACTATTAATGTATTTTCCCATTACTCCCTCATTGTTCAGTACAGGTATATCGGAAGGAAGACCATTGGCATCTGTAAAAATACCAGGTTCGTCTGATGGATGCTCCAATGCCCTGGTTACTCGAATTCCAAGAACACCCTCCTTATTGTCCTTGAAGGCTACTTCTTTCATTGCTTTAAGGGTTGTCAGGCGATCCACGGAGTATTGATTCTCGTTTCCTTTGAATACAAAAGTGGTTTTTTCTTCCAAAAGTACATTTCCGTCTGGGGCGACCCAATTTGATGAAACTTCCAACTCAGCTTGATCATCGCCATTGGTGATATTCTCAATGGATTTATGGACGATTGTTCCGTATTTATCTCTTTGATTCACTTTTATGGAATCTGAATTGTTCCAAAAATCGAGTCCGTTAACGTCCCCATAATTAAACCAAACCCCAACATGATGTGGATGGTCTACCCGTTCCCCTGTGGAAGGTTCCAAAGGGAATTTTCGCGTAATCTTAGTCCCATTGGGGGTAATCAAAGGATACAGGACCGGTTTTTTTATGTTGTCGGTATAGACATAAGAAGTAAAATGTTTTCCTCCTATGAGGACATCTACCTTTCTCTGCGCATCATCCCTGACCAATTGAATCCTTTTTTCCGTTTTCTCTTCCGCGGTTTCGGGAGTTGTGTTTCCTAATTTACAGGAGTTTATAGTAAAAACCATAGTAATCAGGAATGCAATTGGAATTATTGTTTTTATTCTTTTCATGAATATGATCTTGCTTGGATTTTAATTACCAGGATTCTCTAAAGTTTGGCAATCTTAATATTTCGATACAGTATTTTCATCTCCATACTTGCGTGTAACTGTAATCCAATGGCTCCCTGTAGAACTGCATCTTCAGAAACGTAGGTCATAACTTGCTCCCCATTGAGCCATACTGTATATTGATTTCCAACGGCCTTTATCTTCATGGTATTCCAATCTTTTAATTTGAGAAGTCGTGCCACATTATTCGCTTCCACCGGATATCCTTTTCCTGCAATATATGGGGATGCCGTCATATCGCGTTTAAGCGAACCCGATATACCAATCTGTATCTGTTCCCTTTCAGAGCGTACAAATACGCCTGAATCCACAATACCAGGGCCAAATAGGAAATCCAATTCCATAATAAAATCCTGATATACTTTTTTAGTCCAAAGAATGGACCCCTTTTTATCGGGGCCATTTTTAACGGTCAAAACCCCATTTTGGGCGGTCCACCATATATTGTTTTCCGGAACAACCCATCCCTTGAGGGTTTTTCCGTTAAAGGCTTTTTTGAGCTTTGGTTTTTGTGCCTGGGATGGTAGGCAAAGTGCAGCAAGGAGAAAGGTGATTATAAGTGTTTTATTGATCATTTTTTGATCTTTAGGCTTGAAAATAGCTTAGTAAAGTATCTTGTATGAAAGGAACTTAATTTTTGCGGACCAGTACTTGTCGCAAAAAAATATTGATTTCCAAAGGACTTTCCCTAGCACATAATGGCATTTAAGATAGGAAAAAAAACCTTGAAAAGGACTATGTATTGGTCATGCTCGATATAGTATATAATAAAATAACTACAGGGGTATGAAATTCTAGGCTAAAAGTTTCATTATCAAGCTGCCAGATTCCAAATATCCAGATATATTTCCCACGCTCAGGCCTCCCTTATTCAGGCGAAATTGATTTCAATCCGGATTGCCAACCTATTTATGGTATTCAAATTGCGAATTTGAAATACCAATTGTACATAATAAGATAATACGAATAGGAACTATTATCATGAGACCGTTATAGTCTTTTAAAAAATACCAAACTCCACATCTTTATTAAAAAAAAATTGAAGAAATTAATCCCATATGAAATGGTGCCCTTTACTAATGTTCCCAACCTACCATCAAATATTTGATTTTAGCTTCATCTGGAACCTGTACCGCATCAATATTGGGACTTGATACATAGCGTAGGCTTGCAGGTAATTCACTCTTATCAATTGTGAAATAAACATCACTGTCCTTAACAAAAATCACAATGTTGTTAATAGAGGTAACGATTTTCCGGATGGTATATTTTTCTTTGATGTCCTTGAAAGTACTGTTGAGTCCTATACCTTTCTCTGTTTTGAATCTCGGGTCGTTTACCCTTACATTCTGGACTTTAGGAATGCTATCGGTATTTGGCGTTATGGTCAACAGATGACTACCTCCATTTTCATAGATATTTATACTTCTGGCACCAAACCCCAAGGCAAGTTTCATAGTATCCTTAACAACTGAATCTTGGTCATAAATGATTCCTAAATCCCGAACAAGACTAATTTTATCTAGCTTACCAACCTTCGTATTGGTAATAAGAAAAGTGGTGTCTTTTTCTTTAACGCATTGCGCCAAAAAAGTAAAAGAGCAAATGACAATAACAACAAAAATCTTTTTCATATTCTACTATCGCATTACCTTTTTCAATACCCCTAAGACTCCCCGAATAAATGTAGCACTTGTCAATACTTTGATTACCGGGTTTTGCCTAGTGCTTCTCCTAGTAGATGTTTTCCTTCTACTTGCGGGTTTGTTTCTTTCTTTTTCGGCTTCTTTTTCAGCCTTTTCTATTTTTTCATTGAGTATTTCATATGCACTTTCCCTATCGATTATTTTGTTGTATTTACCAACTAAATCTGAATTCTTTATTACCGATCTCAATTCCCCATCGGTAAGTACATCCATGCGGCTCATAGGTGCGCGCAAGAGAGTAGCGGCCAAAGGAGTTGGCCGTCCTTTTTCATCCAATGCGGAAATCAATGCCTCACCAATACCCAATGAGGTCAATACTTCTTTGGTATCATAATATTCTGAAATTGGGTAGTTCTCTGCAGTAAGTTTTATGGCCTTTCTATCCCTAGCTGTAAAGGCGCGCAAAGCATGTTGTACTTTAAGGCCCAATTGCGCCAAAACCTCATTGGGAACATCCGTTGGGTTTTGGGTTACAAAATAAAGACCGATTCCTTTAGAACGAATCAGTTTAACTATACTTTCAATTTGGTCTAACAATGCTCGAGAAGCTTCCTTGAAGATTAAATGGGCCTCATCAATAAACAATATAAGCTCAGGTCTATCACTGTCTCCCTGTTCTGGGAACGTAGAATATATTTCTGCCAAAAGGCTCAACATGAATGTAGAGAACAGTTTTGGGCGGTCTTGAATATCAGTCAATCTGATTATATTGATATATCCTCGGCCTTCTTCATCAATCCTGGTCAGATCATCAACTTCAAAAGATTTTTCCCCAAAGAACAACTCTGCACCTTGTTGTTCCATTTCAATGATCTTTCTCAAAATAGTTCCAGTTGAACTCGTAGAAATTCTTCCATATTCCTTTGTGAATTCCTTTTTACCTGCTCCTGTTGCGTATTGCAATACTTTTTTAAAGTCCTTCAGATCAAGAAGGGGCAATTTATTGTCATCACAGTATTTGAAGACTACGGCAACAATGCCCTCTTGGGTCTCGGACAAATCCAATATTCTTGACAATAGTACGGGTCCAAATTCTGAAACCGTAGCCCGTAATTTAACCCCATCTTGTTCTGAAAGGGAAAGAATTTCAACAGGAAAACTTTTGGCTTCAAACGGAATACCTATTTTTTCATGGCGTTCATCAATTTTGGGATGTCCTGGACTAGGTTCCGCGATCCCACTTAGATCTCCTTTTAAGTCCATAAGCAATACTGGAATTCCCTGATCCGATAAATTCTCTGCAATGACCTGAAGTGTTTTTGTTTTACCCGTACCTGTGGCCCCAGCAATCAAACCATGACGGTTCAATGTTTTTAAAGGAACTTTTACAAGGGCATTGGTGACAGTCTCACCGTCAAGCATAGCGGCGCCCATGGTTATAAAACCTCCTTTGGTAGTATATCCTTTTTCTATATGTGCAAAGAATTCGTCTTTGGTACTCATGAAGTCTAATTTTTGATAAAAATAGGGCATTTTTAGGCAACAATAAAACGATAAGTTAGTACTATCTTTGCCAAATGGTAAATGAGGAAGTTTTGGCATTGGTTAACCAAGGATTGATGCTTCCGTTAATGGAAGAGTTTTATACAATTCAAGGGGAAGGTTACCACAAAGGAACTGCTGCCTATTTTATTAGAGTAGGGGGTTGTGATGTGGGTTGCCATTGGTGTGATGTAAAGGAAAGTTGGAATGCCGAAACACATCCACCTACTGCTATTGAAAGTATCGTTGAAAAAGCGACCAAAAATTCCGATACAATCGTTGTTACCGGAGGTGAACCACTGACATGGGATATGGGGCCGTTGACCGAAGCATTGAAGTCTAAAAATGTAAAGACCCATATTGAAACATCTGGCGCGTATGAACTTACTGGGAAATGGGACTGGATTTGCCTTTCACCTAAAAAAAACAAACTCCCATTAGTGAAGATATTTGATGAGGCCCATGAGCTGAAGGTTATTGTTTATAATAAACATGATTTAGCTTTTGCCGAGGAACAGGCTACAAAGGTTAGCAAGGATTGCATTCTATACCTGCAACCAGAATGGAGCGTGCGTGAAAAGGTGATACCTCTTATTGTAGAATATGTAATGAAAAACCCAAAATGGAAAGTATCGTTACAAACCCATAAGTATTTGAATATTCCTTAGGTTGGTCAGTAGTCAGTAGTCAGTAGTCAGTAGTCAGTGGTCAGTGGTCAGTAGTTAGGTGTTGGCATTGTCGTTAGGATTTTACCTGCCACCGTTGGCTTGAAGGTCCAAAATACACTCAGGGCCTAAATCGGGAGCATCAGCAATGCCTTTAGAAGCTCTACTTTCAAGAATTTTTTTCATTCCTGCTCCAAATTGCAATTCTGCTTGCATAAGACAACCTTCAACGGTACAGTGATTATCTCCTATCTCATTACCATCATCATCAGTTGTTAATCCTTCATGATCATTGACAGGTGTTGAGCCTAAATTCACCAATCCCAATAAATGTCCAAATTCATGGTTCAAAGTAGCCGTCTCTACTTCACTTACAGAAACCAAACTGCTTTTACTCGCCAAGGTACGGATAGTGTCTTCATAAATAACCATAGAAGTGTTTAAATATACAGCACCTAGCGTAACCAAATCTTCCTCTTCCTTATCATCTTCAGAAGATACATCGGCGAAATAAATATAGATTGCCAAGGTGCTTCCGTCATTGTATATGCTTCTATTCTCCTTCTCTAAATTAAAAATCTCTTCAAGTGTGAGTTTTTCTTCATTAGGGGACGGCAGCTCTTTATATACCAATTCAATGTCCTGCTTAAAGGAATGTTGTTTTAGAAAGGTAACAAAATCGGTCATTGAAGTTGAAGTAGGTCTGAAACCTTCTACATATGCAATTTCAATTTTTAGTTTATCAAAAGTATCGTTTGAAAGAATTTCGTTAGCGGAATCCCCGGTGGTCTTTAGATTGGCGGTCTTGTCAATCGCAATCGGACTAGTATCATTATCATCCGAGTTTTTTGAGCAGCCTATTGCCAGGGTCAAAAACAAAACAACTACTGCAAAAAATCGATTTTTCATAGCTTATTTTTTAGAATGTAAAAAGATAACGCAAAAAACGTGCCCACTAGTATTATTTAGAGGTTAATCCGGTTAATTGGGGGGTTAATCTGGCTAAATAGTCGTAATGTTTCCCCTCACTTACAAGTTCGCACGTATATTTGCTATCCCAAGCGGCGTTTCGCAAGGTATTATAATCCAAATACAACCAAGGAAAAGGATTACTTGTCTTTCCTTTGTATTTCATCGTGAATACCACTTCCCCATAATATTCTTGGGAATCAGGATTCCAATCCCGATAACTATCGGGACCATCTTTGTCCGAATCGAACATGTATATGATATCACTGGAATCCAAAAGGATTTGTCCATTCGGTTTCAAGAGTGATTTGAAATGGGTAAGATACTTCTTTAATAATTCAAGCTTACCTACAATGCCAATTCCGTTCATTAGCAATAAGAGGGTATCGAACTTTTGGTCTTTACAATCAAGGACTGAGCAGTTTTTTGTTGATTTCACACCTCTAAGTAAACAAGTTTCTATAGCCCCATGAGAGCTGTCCAAGGCAGTTACCCGGAATCCTTTTTCCTGAAGATAAAGACTGTGACTACCTGCTCCGCAGCCAATATCCAACACGTTTCCGCAGCAAAGCTGTAATGCTTTTTGTTCAATTTGAGGCATCTCATCAAAGGTTCTAAAAAGATAGGGTATGGGTATCATATCCTCTTCATCCAAAGAGGAAAAAGTCTTGATATCTTCACTGTAATTTCCATTGTGATAATCCAATAAAGCCTTGCCGAAAATATCCATTGGCTATTAATTTGTACTTTGCTTGCAAAAGTGGGGTTTTTAGCCCATTCTAAAAAACCGGTAATGCATCACTTTAAGAAATTTATATTTTGCTTTCTTTTGATTCCCGTGGCGTTCAATGCGCAGGAATCGAGTTATACCAAGGACATTTCTGATTATTTGGATGGTAATGGTACTATGTTGCAATACGAATATGCTTATGGTGAACTTTTGAAAATGCTGAGTAATAATTTTCCGCAAAATGAGAATAATGCACAAGGGTGGGAATATTTAAGGGCCAATAAAGAAAAAGCATTGGGTGAGATGAAATCCTTGATTATTCCTATTTACAAATCGAACTTCACGCACAATGAAATCAAAGAAATGTCTGCATTCTATAGCTCTGAAGCCGGCCTTCAGTTGATAAGTGATCGTTCTAAAATGACAGAAGCACATAAAGAAGTGCTAAATACATTTTATAATTCAGCTACTGGTCAGAAAATCATGAGCAAGCAAGAAGTGCTTACCATGGAAATATCAAAGGTCTCTGAAAGTTGGAGTAGGGATTTATATGAAACTTCAATAAGCTTGTTGAATAATGGATGAAGTTTTAAAACAACTTCCCTTTAGGGCGAAAGAGAAGCATAGCGCGAACAAGAAGTTTTTTACGAAATTAAAAAAGAGACCTCCAAAAAATCTGGACTATATAATGCAAGAATTGCATGAGGCCGAGTTTTTAAGAACCGATTGTCTCACTTGCGCCAATTGTTGCAAAACAACTGGGCCACTTTTTACGGCCAACGATGTTGCCCGTATTTCGAAACATTTTCGAATGAAACCTCAAAAGTTCATTGAACAATATTTACGAATTGATGAAGATAATGATTATGTACTTCAGCAAGTACCCTGTACTTTTTTAGGAGACGATAATTATTGTTCTATTTACGATGTGCGGCCAAAGGCATGCCATGAGTTTCCGCATACAGATCGGAAGAAATTCCATCAAATAAATAAACTGACCTTAAAAAATGTGACCATCTGTCCGGCCGCTTTCAATATTGTGGAGGCCCTGAAAAAGAAAATATCCAATTAATCGTAAAGCAAGTATTTGGCTCGGATTTTTCTGAATTTTTCCAAATTTGGTTGCCAAGTTTCCTTGATTTCCTCTTCTGAAAGTCCATCTTCAATTTGTTGCTGAAGTTTTTTGGTGCCTGCATGTTTTGTAAAACCACTTGTATTGAAAACCAAATCCTTGTCCTTGGCATTTTTAAAAGCATCAATAAGCCACTTCAATGAAACTTCGCTCATTTTTGGAATCTTGGACAAATCCTTGCCATAGCAAACCTTTCCATTTTCCTTTGGGCTTTTAGAACCAAAATTTGGTTTAGGCCAGTACCTGAAAATATACTGTGTACTATCAAGGAAAGAAGCGCCATAGCGTTGAAATTGGAATTCAGTCCCCCTACCAGCATTAATATTGGTGCCTTCAAACAAGCCAAGACTGGGATAAAGGTTTATCGCAGTGTCAGAAGGTAAATTCGGGGAAGGTCTAATACTTAAACTGTATTCTGAATCATGATTATAATGCTCTAGGGGTATAACGGTTAAATCCGCTTTGGAATGGTTTGCTAACCAACCTTCAGCATTGATCATATTGGCATATTCGCCAATGGTCATCCCGTAAACCAAAGGAATAGTAGTCATGCCTAAAAATCCTCTATGGTCTTTCTTCATAGTTGGGCCATCGACATAATGGCCGTTCGGATTAGGTCGATCCAAAACAATGACAGGAATGTTGTTTTCCACGCAGGCTTCCATGACCAATTGAAGCGTCGCGATATAGGTGTAAAAACGAACACCAACATCCTGGATATCGAATAGTACCACATCTATATTCTGTAAAAGTTCTTTGGAGGGTTTTCTGTTTTTGCCATAGAGTGAAATCAGAGGCAAGCCGGTTTTAGTATCAAATCCGTCTTTTACATGTTCTCCGGCATCGGCCTGCCCCCGAAATCCATGTTCAGGTGCAAAAACCTTTTGAATGTCTATATTAAGACCCAAAAGTGAATCTACCAAGTGGGTATGGTCTTGGTAATTTTTGAAGATTACACTGGTTTGGTTGGCAACGATTCCTACCTTTTTTCCCTTTAACAATCCCAGATATTCCTGAGTCCTATTGGCGCCCACTATAATCGGCTTTTTTTCTTCCTGTACAATATTCCCGGTTTTCTCCCCTTCTATATTTTTAGATGATTTTTCACTGTTTCCACAGGCCGACATTACTAAAAACCATAAGAAAACAGTACTTTTGAAACTGGATAAAAACGCCATAATTTGAATTTAGAATATTTTATAGCTAAACGACTCATTAAGGGTAAGGAGCATAAAATTAGCATATCTGCGCCAATAATAAAAATAGCCATTGCTGCTATTGCTATTAGCGTTTTTATGATGTTGATTGCAATAGCAACAGGAGTTGGTCTAAAGCATAAGATTCGTGAAAAGGTGGCAGCTTTTAACGGTCATATTCAAATTGAAAACTACGACAACAATACTTCTGATGTTTCTGTAGTGCCGGTTTCCATAGAACAGGAGTTTTATCCTGAATTTACTTCTGTTGAAGGCATTTCACATGTACAGGCTGTAGCTACTAAAGGCGGTATAATCAGAACAGAGAACACCTTTGAAGGTTTTATTGCCAAGGGGGTTGGAAGTGATTATAACTGGGAGGTGCTCAAAGAATATTTGGTTGAAGGTAGATTTCCCGATTATGTTGGTGATTTGAATACTGAGGTTTTGCTTTCGCAATTAATGGCAAATCGATTACAATTGAAAATTGGGGATTCTTTTTCGGCTTTTTTTCCCAAGGAGGAAGACCCCTTAAAACCTAATCAACGAAAATTCAAACTTGTAGGTATTTACGATAGTGGTTTTGAGGAGATAGATGGCTTGTTCGTTTTTGTTGACATTCGCCACATTCAGCGAATGAATAAGTGGGAAGATACCCAAGTAGGTAATTTTGAGGTCTTTTTGAATAGCTTTGATGATATAGACTTAAAGAGTAGGGAGATATATGGAAAGATAGTGTCTACATTGGATACACAGACTGTTATAAGCAAATATTACAAAATTTTTGAATGGATTGGGCTTTTCGACTTTAATATTGCCCTGATAATTGGTATTATGATTATTGTGGGTGGTATTAATATGATTACAGCCTTGTTGGTGCTAATACTTGAACGTACACAGATGATAGGTATATTAAAGTCCCTTGGATCTGCCAATTGGAGTATTCGCAAGGTTTTTTTGTACAATGCCGCATATTTGATTGCAATTGGTCTTTTTTGGGGCAACTTTTTGGGATTGGGCCTTATTTGGATCCAACAGAAATACCGCCTGTTAAAGTTTCCAAATCCAAAGGAATACTATATTGAATACATTCCGGTTCATATTGATTTTGTAACGGTATTGCTCCTCAATTTAGGAGTGTTGCTTTTATGCTTATTAATGCTTCTTGTACCATCGTACATTATTACCAAAATTAATCCGGTTAAGGCCATTAGGTTTGAATAAGCTGCTCTCTACCTCATAGTATGATAAATGCTAGTCATAGTTACCATGCTCATAAACCCTAATTCAAAAGCCTATCTTTATACCTAGATGGAATATGCAGAAAACATTTTGGGTACAATAGGCAGTACACCATTGGTTAAATTGAATAGACTCACAAAAGACCTACCATGCCTGGTGTTGGCAAAATACGAGACATTCAACCCGGGTAATTCGGTAAAAGATCGTATGGCGCTTCAAATGGTTGAAGATGCTGAGGCTGATGGACTGTTAAAACCGGGAGGGACCATTATCGAGGGCACTTCTGGTAATACAGGTATGGGTCTGGCCATGGTAGCCATAATAAAAGGCTATAAATTAATTTGCGTCATCGGCGATAAACAATCCCAGGAAAAAATTAATATTCTTAAAGCCATGGGAAGCGAGGTCTATGTTTGCCCTGCAGAAGTAACTCCCGAAGATCCGAGAAGTTATTATTCAACTGCAAAAAGATTGGCCAAGGAGATTCCCAATTCTTGGTATGTAAATCAATATGACAATCCGTCAAATTCAAAAGCACATTTCCTGAGTACAGGACCTGAAATTTGGGAACAAACCAAAGGTAAGGTAACCCATTTTGTAACTGGAGTAGGGACCGGAGGAACTATTTCAGGAGTTGGCTCATACTTAAAATCCAAAAACCCCAATATCATGATATGGGGAATAGACACCTATGGTTCTGTCTTTAAAAAATATCACGAAACAGGCATATTTGATGAAAATGAGATATATCCCTATATCACTGAAGGTATTGGTGAGGATATTTTACCGGAGAACGTAAATTTTGAGGTTATTGATGGCTTTACTAAGGTAAGCGATAAAGATGCGGCCATTTATACACGAAGATTGGCGAGGGAAGAGGCTATGTTCTTAGGCAACTCCGCAGGTGCTGTCATTAAAGGGCTACTACAGCTTAAAGAACATTTTACTGAGGATGATGTGGTTGTGGTATTGTTCCACGACCATGGGAGCCGTTATGTAGGTAAAATCTACAATGACCAATGGATGAGCGACAAGGGATTTTTTAAATAGTTTTGGTATCTTGGAGAAAAATTGTTACTAAATGAAATTGATAACCGTCCAGGCCAATAAATTAGGTATATTGACCTTTCTTTTATGTTTTATATTGTTAATTACTAGTTGCAGTAATGATGATAGCATTTCAACAAACGAAATTGAAGAGGAAGCCGAAGAGCCTGAAATTCAACCTGAAGACGAATTACCTTTGTTTTCCATAAATACGAGTGGTTCCACAATTGTTGATGAGCCCAAAATTGATGCCGAAGTATCAATTACCCAAGCAGATGTAGTTTCTTTCACCGGTAAAATTGGGATCGAGATTAGGGGAGCTTCTTCCCAAATGTTTCCTAAGAAATCATACGGTTTTGAGACTAGGGACGAAAATAATGAAGATTTGGATGTGTCCGTACTTGGTATGCCCGAGGAAGAGGATTGGATATTATATGCGCCCTACAGTGATAAATCACTAATTCGAAATATATTGATTTATGATCTTTCCCGTGATATGGATAGGTACGCTAGTCGCAGTCAGTTTGTGGAACTAAATATCAACAATACATTCCAGGGGGTTTATGTTTTTATGGAAAAATTAAAACGTGACAGTAATCGTATTGATATCAATAAGCTTAAAGATGATGAAAATTCTGGTGAGGATCTTACCGGGGGATATATTTTGAAGATTGATAAAACAGCGGGCAGTAACTTGGGAGAAGGTTACAATGATCAAAATTCATTTACCTCTCTTTATAGCCCTACCAATGCGACCATTGGACAGGAAATAAATTTTCTATACGAAGAGCCGGATGCAGAGGACATCACGATTGAGCAAAAAACATATATTTCGAATTATGTATCGGAATTTGAAGATGCCTTGGCTTCTGATGATTTTATGGATCCTTTGTTGGGTTATGCTACCTATATTGATAGTGATAGTTTCATAGATTTCTTTTTGCTTAATGAGCTTTCGAATAACGTAGATGGGTATCGATTGAGCACCTTTATGTATAAGGACAAGAATGAAAAATTAAAATTAGGCCCGATTTGGGATTTTAATTTAGCTTTTGGAAACGCGGATTACTGCAGTGGAGGCGAAACCAATGTTTGGGCTTATAAATTCAATGAAAGATGTCCCGAGGATTTTTGGCAAGTTCCATTTTGGTGGAATAGGTTATTGCAAGATCCAGAATTCGTATCGCAATTAAAGGATCGTTGGAATACTTTAAGAGCAGGTGTTTTATCTAATGCGTCAATAGAAAATAAAGTTGACGATTACGTAACCACTTTGAATAAAGCGGGTTCCATTGAATCAAATTTCAACACTTGGAATATTTTGGGGACCTATGTTTGGCCCAACAAATTTATCGGCGGTAGTCATGATGATGAAATTGGATATTTGAAGAACTGGACCAATGATCGTTTATCTTGGTTGGATAGTGGTATAAACGGACTATAAACAGAACGGACGCATCAATCAATAACAATTCAAATTTATACAGATGAAATCGAATCTTAGTCTAATCGTATTATTAATTTCAAGTTTAACCTATGCCCAAGAAACCATGAATGAAACACTCCCTTACGCCACCATTCCAGAAGCTCCTGAAACATACACTCCTGGAGCGGTTGTCTCACGATTGATCGATGGTCTTGGTTTTAGATATTATTGGGCAACTGAGGGCTTGACCGAGGACAATTTAGCATATAAACCAAGTGAAAAAGGAAGGACTATTGGGCAGACCATGAGCCATATTCTTGGTCTATCCCGCACCATTTTGAATTCCGCTAAAAAGCAGCCAACCGATTTTACTGCTGAACAAGAGGAATTACCTTTCCAGGAAAAGCGAAGAAGGACCCTTGAGAATATTAAGACTGCTAGTGAACTGTTCCTTGTATCAGAAGATTTAGGGGAACATAAAGTAATTTTTATACGTAAGAATGGAAAGGTCGAGTTCCCATTTTGGAACCATTTGAACGGCCCTATTGAAGATGCTGTTTGGCATGCGGGTCAAATTGTGATGATGCGAAGGTCTGCTGGGAATCCTTTCAATTCTAAAGTAAGTGTGTTCACAGGAAAAGTGAGGGATTAACGATGATTGAAATTGTTAGAACCAGTTCTGAAAATCAAGATTTTATTGCTCTGGTAGCGAAGTTGGATGCCGATTTAGCCGTGCGAGATGGAGATGACCATGCTTTTTACCATCAATTCAATAATATTGATGTCATTAAACACGGGATTGTACTCTATGAAAATCAAGAACCAGTAGGTTGTGGTGCCATAAAGGAATTTGATTCCAAAAGCATGGAAATAAAGCGAATGTATACCACTCCCAAAAATAGGGGCAAAGGTTTTGCTACAAGAATACTATCCGAGCTTGAAAAATGGACCGAAGAATTATTTTTTGAAAGATGTGTTCTGGAAACTGGCAAAAGACAACCAGAAGCTATTAAATTATACACCAAAAATGGGTATAATAAAATTGCAAATTTCGGGCCTTATAATGGCATTGAAAATAGCGTTTGTTTTGAGAAATTTTTTTAACAACATCAAACATTGTAGGTTAGACGGAGCGGGTTTTTATGACAGCAATTGTTAAAAGTAATAAACTTGGTTTTCATTAGACGTAATACCAATCTGGTTTTTCGTATCTTTGCAACTCAAAAATCGATAATAAACGGGACCTCGAAAGGTACCCCTTATTTCTACTGAAATTATGACGAAAGCACATTCATTCCATATTCCGGTTATGGGAATAGGATTTACAGTTGATACTCCGTTAAAAGTTGCACAATATGGGATAGATTCTGTAATATCATTGGTTGATGATATTCTTCTTGAAAAATTAAGGAAGATGTATTGTGAAATCAATGAATTACCGTATAAGGAAATTACTGATAAAATTGAAGATTTCAGGGCAAAAAGAATCACTTCCTACCTCAATATGATAAATTCACTTTCTGAAAGTAAATTTGAGGAATTAAAGAGAACAGCACTGAATAAAAGTTTAGAGGTAAAAGAGTATTTAAACTTGTTGCCTGATGGTGCCACAATAAAAAAGGAATTCAAAAACTTAACGGATAAATATCTCAATATTAATGAAGCAGGAGACTGGTTAAAGGAAAATTTATCTTTGGGTAGTATAGATGTGAATATCATGACCAAGGTAGATAAGGTGAATTATACCAAAGGTGAAAAACTACCCTCAGAATATAATGATGCCCATGCAGCTTTAAGGGGTTTTGCTGAAAGTGAGTTAGATTCCTCAGTAATTCTTTCTGCAGGAATGAACCCAAGATTGTACGGATATATTGAACAATTCGAGGATTTTTTCCCCGATGAAAATGGGAATATAAAAAAGAAGATCGTACTAAAAGTGAGCGATTTCCGATCGGCATTTATTCAAGGTAAGTTCTTGGCAAAAAAAGGACTTTGGGTATCAGAATACCGAATTGAGTCTGGTCTTAATTGTGGTGGGCATGCCTTTGCAACAGATGGATATCTACTTGGGCCTGTTTTAGAGGAATTCAAAGAAAGAAGAAATGAATTGATTGAATCTAGTTATCAGATTCTAATACAATCCTTGGAAAGTAAAAAGCGCCCTATTCCCAATACAATGTTGCCCCTCAAGATTACAGCACAGGGTGGAGTAGGTACTGCTGAAGAACATCAATTTTTGATTGATACGTATCAACTGGATTCTGTAGGATGGGGTACGCCATTTCTCTTAGTGCCAGAAGCCACAACTGTTGATAACCCTACATTGGAAAAGTTGATGGGTGCTAAGGAAGAAGATTTGTATTTAAGTAATATTTCCCCATTGGGAGTTCCTTTCAATACCCTTAAAGGAAATACCAAGGATGTAGAAAAAGCGGCATTGATAGCCAAAGGAAGACCGGGTAGCTCATGTCCTCGAAAATTCGTTTCCTTGAACAATGAATTTACTGAAAAGGATATTTGTGTTGCGTCAAGGCAATACCAACATTTAAAATTGAAAGAATTGGACGGCGAAGGTTTATCAACCAAAAGATATCAAGAGCAGTTCGAGAAAATAGTTGATAAATCCTGTATTTGCGTTGGTTTAGGAACTTCTGTACTAATAGCAAATAATATTGACACAAAGGTCGAAGGTAAAGGTGTATCCGTTTGTCCAGGTCCAAACATGGCTTATTTTTCAAAATTGATGAGCCTAAAAGAGATGACCGATCATATTTATGGTAGGGCTAACGTAATTTCAAGGTCGGATCGTCCAAATATGTTCGTTAAGGAGCTTACCATCTATATTGAATATTTAAAGAATAAGATAGAAGAGGCAAGGGACACAATCAATAAAAAACAAGAGAATTATCTAAATACATTTGCAAAAAACCTCAACGAGGGAATTAGTTATTACGAATCATTGTTCAATGCCTCAAAAGAAGCATTTAAAGAGACAAATGCCCTTATCTTGGGAGATTTGAACAGTAATCGAAAAAAATTACAACTCTTGCACGTTGAAATTGGTAAACTTGTTGAGATGAGCAATGTGGTCCATTAACTTTGATTGTAATTTATTTGGCTTTTAATAAGGTATGATGAAATAGTGAGGCAGCGAACGAATACAATGAGAAGTTTCCTATTGATCATATTGTTATTCACTGCGCTTTTCATCTGGATGGGATGTTCAGATTCCAATAAAAAGAAAATCCCGGTTAAAAAGGTCAACAAGATTTCCACAGCGATTTCGGCACTGCCCGAAAGTGTTATGGATCCACGCGATAATGTAAATTCCAATGAAAAGATTGAGTTGGGTCGATTGTTGTTTTTTGATCCTATTCTCTCTGGAAATAAAGATGTTGCCTGTGCTACATGTCATCACCCTAATACAGGTTATGCCGAGTTCTTGGACATTTCAATCGGCGCCAATGCCAAAGGTTTGGGGAGCAAACGAAAATTTAATACTCCTAATGACATTCCGTTTGTTAAACGAAACGCCCAAACAATAATAAACACGGCATTCAACGGTATAAACACCTATAATAAATATAATCCTGAGGATGCTCCCATGTTCTGGGATGATCGTGTGAAAAGTCTCGAATTGCAGGCTTTAGAACCTATTAAAGCTTTCGAGGAAATGCGAGGACATGGTTTCGATGAAAAGGAAATATTGGATGAAGTAGTTAATCGTCTAAACCAAATTCCTGAGTATCAGCAAATGTTCAAAACTGCTTTTGGTAAAGATGGTATATCCATCGAGAACCTTGGAAAGACAATTGCTGCTTTCGAGCGCAGTTTGGTAACCAATAATTCGCGATTTGACCAGTTTATGCGTGGTGACAATGAGGCGATTCTTATTTCTGAAAAAGAAGGTTTTGAACTTTTTAAAAAAGTTGGTTGCGTTAATTGTCATAATGGACCTATGTTCTCAGATTATAAAGTACATATACTTGGTGTGCCCCAAAATAAAAAATTAGAGGTTCCGGATGCAGGGGTACGTGACAGTTTTGGCTTTAGAACAGCATCCTTGAGAAATCTCCGTTATACTGCACCATATATGCATAATGGCAGTTTAAAAACCCTAAAAAGGGTGTTGGAATTCTATGAGGATATTGCCAATGGAAAAACTAGAAATCCACTGGTAGCCAAAGAACAGTTTGATCCTTTTGTTCGTGAATTGGAGCTTAGTGTTAAAGATATGTCCCTGATCATTTCATTTTTAAATACTCTGAATGATGATGATTTTGATAGGACCATACCTGTAAAAGTACCTAGTGGTTTACCTGTCGGTGGAAATATTCATTAATAACTACTTGATTTGCTTAAATTTGATCAATGCAAAGATTTTTTCCATTTTTGGAATGGATTTCCAAGTATAATAAACGCTTTCTATTAAAAGATTTGCTGGCAGGACTTACCGTAGGTGTCATTCTAATTCCGCAGGGTATGGCTTATGCAATGGTTGCTGGACTCCCACCCGTTTATGGTCTGTACGCTTCAGTATTCCCGGTATTGGTTTATTTGTTTTTGGGTACTTCCAGGCAATTGGCTGTTGGCCCCGTTGCAATGGATTCTCTATTAGTAGCAGCAGGTCTTGGTACTTTAGCAATAACCGCTGTTGAGAACTATATTGTAATGGCCATTTTTTTGGCTTTTTTAGTAGGCGCAATACAGTTACTCTTGGGATTGTTTCGCATGGGATTTTTGGTCAACTTTTTATCTAGACCAGTAATAAGTGGTTTTACTTCAGGAGCGGCAGTGATCATAATTTTTAGTCAATTAAGGCATTTATTGGGTGTTGAAATTGAGAAAAGCATTAACTTTTATCAACTTGTAATTAAGGCTTTTGATAAGTTGGCAGAAGCTAATTTATATGATTTTACTATCGGAATCGTTGGGATTCTTATTATGGTATTTCTAAAAAGATTGGGAAGAAGGATACCTACTATTTTAGTTGTTGTTGTTTTGGGCATTTTAGCCGTTTACTTCCTCAACCTTCAGGAATATGGAGTTAAGATTGTCGGGGAGATACCATACGGGCTGCCAGAGTTTCAAGCTCCCAATTTCAGTTTTCAAAATGCAATGGACTTGTGGCCTATTGCCTTGACATTGGCATTGGTAGGTTATCTTGAGGCTATTTCAATTGGTAAAGCTATCGAAGAGAAGAACAACGAAGAAACCATAGATGCAAATCAAGAACTCGTTGCCTTGGGTACCTCAAATATGGTTGGCTCTTTTTTTCAGGCATATCCGGTAACCGCTAGTTTTTCACGATCTGCCATTAGTAATGATGTAGGTAGCAGAACAAATCTTTTTGCGCTGTTCAGTGTTATTATGGTCGTGGTAACA
>JAAETN010000138.1 GCA_024228355.1 Maribacter sp.
CCCGATACCTATGGGAATTCTTCGGGATCACGTTTGTTCTACAACAACCATTTTCCCAATTTACTAAAGGGGGCCGACCAAGGTAAATTACTAATCTTTTCAAATGGAAATGGCTTTGATCAATCTACCGTATTTGAATTGGAACTCCCTACTGTCTATGATTTACAGCTGAATTCAAATAATGAACCAAAGGTAACCTGGAGTTTTACAGATCCAGAACTCTATTCACCTAAGGTTTCCGGAGCAGTGCCGCTTCCCAATGGCAATATCCTTATAACGGAAGGTACTTTCGGTTTCTGGGAAGTAACCCGCGAGAAGGAAGTGGTTTGGAAATGTAACATCCAAGGATTCATATGGCGGGGATACCATTATTCAACAGATGCCCCCGAAATAAATCTTTTGGGTCTTTAGTCTATAAAACAAATACCCTGAAATTCTTTATATAACCCATATTGATATTGAGGAAAATTATATTTAATTTTTAGCAACTCTTACCAAGAGCTATTGATGAAGACAATTCAATGAAAAAATTTATTATTTTATTAGCCCCTATCGCTCTTATTATTCTTTCATGCCAAAGAAATGAATCAAAAGATAACTCCTCCTCTACTGAAAAAAGTAGTTCAAGCGAATCTACTCCAAAAGTTTTTGAAAGAATAAGCAGTGAACAGAGTAATCTGGTTTTTTCAAATATTATTACTGAAAACATCGGGACTTTGGAAAACCTATTTAATTTCGATTATTTCTATAATGGAGCCGGTGTAGGATTGGAAGATATTAATAATGATGGTCTTTTAGATGTTTTTTTTACCGGTAATCAAGTAGCTAACAAATTATACCTCAATGAAGGTGATTTAAAGTTTAAGGATATATCCGAAGAAGCGGGTATTAATATCGGGAAAAAATGGTCAAATGGTATCACTTTCGTCGATATAAACAATGATGGCTATATGGATATCTATGTTTCACAAGGTGGTCCCAACACACGTTTTAATAGAAAAAATCTACTATTTATCAATAACGGAAATCTTACCTTCTCCGAAAAAGCAGAAGAATATGGTTTAGCAGATTTAGGTATATCCACACAATCCGCTTTTTTTGATATGGATAATGATGGTGACTTGGATTGTTTTGTGATGAACGAAAATGAACTTTATGGTGTAGATCCCATAAATTTATACAGAATGGTAAATAAGAATGCTGAGTCGCAATATTTTAACAGCTCGCATTTATATCGTAATGACAATGGCAAATTTGTTGACATTTCTAAAAAAGCAGGTATACAGAGACCTATTTTCGGTTTAGGGTTATGTATAAGTGACATTAACAAGGATGGCTGGCTAGATATTTATGTTGCCAGTGATTATTATATTCCTGATGCACTGTTCATCAATAACGGTAATTCTACATTTACTGATCAAATCAAAGATTTCACCCAGCACACCTCCTACTTCGGAATGGGAATGGATATTGCCGATATCAACAATGATAACTTACAGGATATTTTTGTTTTGGATATGTCATCCACTGATCATGTGCGTTCAAAAACCTTAATGGCTTCGATGAGCACCGATCGATTTGACTATTTAGTGAATAAAGCAGATTTTCACTATCAGTATATGTTCAATTCGCTCCAAATGAATATTGGAAATGATAGATTCAATGATATTGCCCAACTGACTGAAACTGCTAACACAGATTGGAGCTGGTCAGTGCTAATGTCAGATTTTGACAATGACCAAGATGCTGATATATTTATTACAAATGGGTACAGAAGATATGCCTTGGACAATGACCTACAGATTAAGGTCTTCGAAGCAAAAAGAAAATACGGTAGTAATATGCCACTACAAATAAAAAAGGATCTTTATAATCAGATGCCATCTGAAAAGCTTCAAAACATACTATTTCAGAACAATACGGATTTAAATTTCGAAGAAAATGCAAAAGAATGGGGTCTCGATGACTTTTCATTTAGCAACGGTGCTGCACAAGGTGATTTGGATAATGATGGTGATCTGGATTTAATAGTGAATAATATGGATGAGAATGCCTTTCTTTATAAAAATCTCACCTCTGACAACAAAAAGGCCAATTATCTAAAAATCAAAACAATAGGCGTAAATTCCGAACCCTTTGCGCAAGTAAGAATTTCATATAATGGCAAATCACAACTAATAGAACAAAAGAGAACAAGGGGTTACAGGTCTTCGCATAGTAACATCATAAATTTTGGTCTGGGCGAGAACACAATGATCGACACGGTATTGATAACTTGGATTGATGGTAGAGTGGAAGAAAAGCTAAATGTAGCGGCCAACAGTGTTGTTGAGTTTGATATCAAGAACGCTAAAGTAGCTGGGGTAAATACTGATATACCAAAAAGCTCCATCTTCGAAAAGTTAGCTATTATTGACCTAGGAATTGATTTTGTACATACTGAAAATATCTTCGATGATTTTGACACCGAGGTTCTTCTTCCTTATAAACAATCTACAAGTGGCCCTCTCATGTCAAAAGGTGATGTCAACGGTGACGGAAAGATGGATATATATATCGGTGGGGCCTCTGGGCAATCCGGGCAATTATATATTCAAGGAAACAATAGGTTTATTAAATCAAAATCGAAAACTTTTGAAGAAGATAAGGGGTATGAAGATATGCAATCTGTGTTCTTTGATTTTGATAATGACCAGGATCTAGACCTTTATGTTGTTAGCGGCGGAAATGAATTCGCGGAACATTCATCATTTTATGCTGACAGAATTTATCTAAACAATGGCCAAGGTATATTCTCTAAATTCAATAGTCAAGTCCTTACGAGTTTTGCCAAGAGCGGGAAGGCAGTAAGCATCATAGATTTTGACAAGGATGGTGATAGTGATATCCTTGTAGGCAATAGAAATATCCCGAAAAAATATCCTATACACAGTTCCTCGATATTATATGAAAATACTGGTGGGGATATTAAGGACGTAACAAAATCCATAGTACCTCAACTTTTGGATTTTGGTATAATAAACGATATTGTCATAACTGATTTTGATCAGGATGGCTGGGATGATTTTATTGCGGTTGGGGAGTGGACCCCAATAGGTTTATTTAGTAATCAGAATGGAAAGTCCTTCGAACAAAAAGATCTTCAAGGTATTAATGATAAGGGATGGTGGTTTTCGATCAACGAAACAGATATAAATAATGATGGGTTTAAAGACTATGTCGTTGGAAATGTTGGTATGAATATTAAGTTGAAGGCCACTCGTGAAAAACCACTGAAAATTTATGCAAATGACTTTGATGATAACGGAATCAATGATGTAGTTCTTAGTAAGAAATACAAAGGAGAATATGTTCCGGTTCGAGGACGAGAGTGTTCTTCACAACAAATGCCCTTCATCAAAGATAAGTTTGGCACTTATTCAGAATTCGCGAATGCGACCCTTGCCGATATTTATGGCGATAAATTATCAAAATCCTATAGGAATGAGGCCAATGAACTAAACTCAATTCTTATAATGAATGACGGCAATGGAAATTTTGAAAAGAAGATACTTCCCATTCAAGCACAACAATTTCCTATAATGAATGGTGTTTTCCTTGATTTAAACAATGATGGGTATGAGGATTGCATTATTGCCGGGAACATTTATGAAACCGAGGTGGAAACAACGAGGTTAGATGCAATTTCCGGGACTGTTTTAATTTCCAATGGCAAGGATGGATATAAAGCTTTAAGCAATAAAGAAACAGGACTTTACTTAAATGATAATGTTAAGGACATTGGTCTGATAAATCTTGGGAATTCGAGCATATTGATTAATTCGGTGAATAATAATCGATTAACTGCACATAAAATAGATGCTATTAAGCAATAATTAACGCGTATAATCGTCGAAATTCATTATTTTTGAACACTTTAAAAAAGAATATAATGAGAAAGTCTATTTATTTGGTAATGGCTATGGCAATATGCAGTTTGTCATATGGTCAATATGCAGGTCAAACAGCAACAAACATGTCAGCTGGCGATGGAGGTCTAGGGGGTGGTGAAATAGCAGCACTTCTGGGACCAATCAGTGAAAACAGAAGCAAGAATCAGGATGTATATGCAGATTTTCAAGGATCTCCTTATACTTCCAATGAATTTGCTATGACAAGTATGTATTATGGTGATGAAGATCTTGGGAAAATCTATTATCGTTATAATGCCCTTAATGGAGAAGTGGAAATCAAGAACAGTTTAAGGGAAAGTGAGCAAATCAAAAGCCTATCGCGTGATAAAAAAGTGAGCGTTTTGGTAGATGGAAAAAAGATGAGCTTTATGACTTTTGTGACTTCCAAACAAAAAACCTTAAATGGGTATCTTTCCACTTTGAGCGATGATGGTACTTATAAGTTATTCAAAAGAATCCATGTTAAATATACTGAAGGAAAACCAGCAGCTAATTCATTTGTCAAGGCTGTTCCTAGTAGATTTAGTCAATACACAGAATACTATTTACAAAAAGAAGGTATAAATAGAATTGATGAGATTCCATTAAAAAACAAAAAATTATTGAAGTTAGTCGATACTTCTAAAAGAGAAGGTTTACAAAATCATTTAAAAGAAAATTCATTGAATATTAAAAATGAGGCTGATTTAATCAAGGCCTTCCAATTTTTGAATAAATAATTTTTTATTGCATATAACAGAAACCATCCCAAAATATTGGGATGGTTTTTTATTTACCTTTACCCGATGGAAAAACCAACCCAGATTTATGGTATACGAGCTGTTATAGAAGCTATAAATGCCAATGAGACAATAGATAAGGTTTTTATACAAAAGGGTCTTAAAGGGGACTTATTCAAGGAACTTGAAGCACTTTTACGAAAAAACGGAATTAATGTAGCATATGTACCAATAGAAAAACTCAACCGTTTAACAAAAGGTAACCACCAGGGAGTTATTACCAACATCTCACCTATTTCATTTTATACCATTGAAAACCTTGTGGAAGAAGTCCTTTCCAAAAAGAAGACTCCCTTATTTCTTCTTTTAGACCAGCTTTCTGATGTTCGTAATTTTGGTGCGATTATAAGAACAGCTGAATGCACGGGTGTTGATGGTATCATAATACAAAAGAAAGGAGCAGCGCCAGTAACTGCCGATACGATTAAAACTTCGGCCGGCGCGGCATTCAAAGTACCGATTGCCAGAGTTGACCATATAAAAGATGCGGTATTCTATCTTCAGGCTTCAGGTATCTCAATTACTGCAGCAACTGAAAAAACGAACAATACCATATATGACGTTTCTTTCAAAGAGCCCTGTGCCATTATAATGGGTGCAGAAGATAAAGGGGTGTCACCTTCTGTTATAAAAGCGGCGGACCAAGTTGCTAAGTTGCCCTTATTAGGGGAAATAGAATCATTGAATGTTTCTGTTGCCTGTGCCGTTTTTCTATATGAAGTAGTTCGCCAAAGAAGGGTTTAGCTTTCAGGCGGTTCTCTTTTTTCTTTTGGTCGATATTGATAAGTGATTTTCAAAGATTGCTCATCCTGCCTATCTGCCCCTGGCTTTGTTTCAATAAAATTTCCTTCTTCATCAAAATGTTTTAGGAAATCATCAGCCTCCTCATTATAATCTTCATGTTCCCAATCGAACTTTTTGGACGAGGGAGTTTCTGTTTTTAAAATAATTGCCAACATTAAACCAGTAATGAACCCGCCTAAATGCCCCTCCCA
>JAAETN010000139.1 GCA_024228355.1 Maribacter sp.
CATACCAATTATAAAGAGGAATAATTGCTATAAAAGAGAAAACCCTGTACCCGATATTCCGGGTCGTCAGGGTTTTTTATATAATTCCAATTGAGATTTATAATCCACTAATAAAACTCCCATAAAGATCTTTGAATTGATAACCTTCAGAGAATCTGTTTTTGCTGAGTTTTTTATAAGCAACCAATCCCCACAAAAGCAATTCCTTAAAGAAATAACTATCTGTTTCTAAGACTTCTGGATGATATTCCTTAATTAATTGGTTTAAAGGTGTGACACTGTCCAATGCTCGTTTGTATTCTGCTTCAGTATAGTCATCGAGCAATTCAAAACCTTCTCCAGCAAAAAACCAGGCTATAAGTTCATCATAAGGTCCCTCAGCATCTTTTCGTTCCAATTTTTCGATTTTAGGAAAGAATTCTGGAAATATCGTTTTTACAGCCTCATCAATTAGAATAGCAGCTACTGCATCTGCCCCTTCTTGTTCTCCTTCATAAACCAATTCGATCTTTCCCGTAATTGCGGGAATTACGCCTAGAAAATCACTTAATCTTACCGTAGTTTTATCTGCTCCAGCGATTAAAACCCTCCGTTCAGCGGTGCTTAATAAGTTCTCAAATGCCGTTATGCTGGTTCTTGCACTTACACCACTTTTAGTATCAACATACTCGCTATTACGGGCCTCAAAACTTATTTGTTCCAATAAATCCTTGGCAATTTCAGGCACATAAGCTGCGTTAACCTGTCTTTTGTCCAAATTAGACTCTTGTTCCGTAATTTTTCGGGCAGTTGCAATATCATCTGGATAGTGCGTTAATATCTGTGACCCAATTCTATCTTTCAAGGGTGTTACAATACTGCCGCGATTTGTATAGTCTTCTGGATTGGCCGTAAACACAAACTGTAAATCGAGTGGTAACCTAAGTTTGAATCCCCGAATTTGAATATCTCCCTCTTCCAAAATATTAAAAAGTGATACTTGGATCCTGGATTGAAGATCGGGCAATTCATTTATCACAAAAATACATCGATTAGCTCTGGGAATCATACCGAAATGGATGACTCGGTCATCAGCATAGGAAAGTCTCAAATTTGCCGCTTTTATGGGATCCACATCACCGATTAAATCGGCCACCGTCACATCTGGAGTAGCCAACTTCTCATAAAACCGGTTATCCCTATGAAGCCATGAAACAGGTGTTTTATCATCAAGTTCCTTAATTAGTTCCTTAGCAAAACGGGAAATTGGCTTTAATGGATCATCATTGATTTCCGAACCCTCAACTATGGGAATCCATTCGTCCAATAGATTCACCATCAAACGTGCTAATCTGGTCTTGGCCTGACCTCGCAAACCTAGTAAATTGATATTATGACGCGATAAAATTGCCCGTTCCAATTCTGGAATCACAGAATTCTCATAACCCCATACACCTACAAAGGACGCCTCCCCATTTTTAATTTTATCCCTAAGATTATTCCGAAGTTCGTCTTTTATACCTTTACTCTCATACCCAGCTTTTTTTAGTTCACCAAGTGTTTTAATTCTTTCAATATTGAATTTCATAGTCTTTTTAATAGATTCCTGTCTTCGCAGAAATGACAATTGATGTTATATCTTCATATTTAAAACCGACCCTCGCTCTACTTACTTCACTTTAATCTCTTTCTTCTATTGGCTTCATAATCCTCAAAGATCATTTCGCCCAAGTCGGTCAATCCCGTGAAGAACGCCTTGCCTTTGTTCGCCTCGGTAAAATGCCTTATAAACTGCTTTAGATAAGGGTCTTGAGCAATCATGAAGGTTGTAATCGGAATATGTAATTTCCGTGCCTGACTGGCCATATTATAGCATTTCTCAATAATATAATCATCTAGACCAACGCTGTTTTTGTAATACGTGCCGTCAGGTAACCGCAAGCAACTTGGCTTCCCATCCGTTATCATAAAAATCTGCTTGTTGGTATTTCGTTTTCTACGCAGCATATCCATGGCCAATTGCAATCCTGCAACCGTGTTGGTATGGTAAGGTCCTACTTTTAAATATGGAAGGTCTTTAATGGGTATTGGCCAAGCATCATTGCCAAAAACCAGAATATCCAAGGTGTCTTTTGGGTATCTAGTGGTAATCAATTCGGCCAAGGCCATGGCCACCTTTTTTGCTGGGGTGATACGGTCTTCTCCATAAAGAATCATACTATGGCTAATATCAATCATCAAAACCGTACTCATTTGTGCCTTAAAATGTGTATCCTCGACAACAAGATCATCCTCAGTCAATGAAAAATCACCTACTCCATTATTGATCTGGGCATTCTTTAAACTCTCGGTCATTGATATATGCTCCAAGCTGTCCCCATACCGGTATTCCCTAAAATCGCCAGTATGTTCATCACCTTGACCTGCTTTGTTCGTTCTATGATTCCCTGCTCCGCTTCTCTTCAATTTGCCAAAAATTTGGTCTAAGGCGCGTTGCCTTATGATGCGCTCCATTTTTGCATTAATTGATACAATACCTTTACCTTCCTCACCCTTGCCTTCACTACCACCTTCCTCAAATTCTTCGCGTATATAGCCTTTCACCTTTAGATCCTCGATAAAATCATCAATGGTGTAGTTCTCATCGGTCAATTCATATTCCCTGTCCAACTCACGTAACCAATCAATGGCCTCATCAAAATCACCGGATGTATGCGTAATGAGTTCTTGAAAAATCTCAAAAAGCTTATCAAATGGTGATTGTTCGGGAGCCTCATAAGTAGAAAAACGAAAGCCCTTTCTTAAATTCATAGCCATCTTATAAAAATAAGACAATTAGCTAAAGAGCTATGGCTTTTAGGGAAAACTTAACGATTAACAAATTTTGAGTTAAAAAGTACGTTAGGCGAGAGCAAGGGAATATGAATATAATCCTCCGTACCACCCACCTACTATATATTTATTGCTCATTTCTTAATTTGTTCCTCTTACTTTTTACCTCAAACTTCATTTTTTTATCTCCTTAATGCAACTATTTTAAATTTGCATTGTCTTTGTAATACTAAACGTAATTGAGTAGGTTAAAACCGTCCTGTTACCCTTGAAAACCGATATCCGTTTTACGCACCGTGATCTTGTAGAAAAGTGCAAGAGTGGCCACCCAGGCTCGCAATACAAGCTGTATTCGTTATATGTTGATGCGATGTACAATATTGGCATGCGTATGCTGGGCAATAAAGAGGATACCGAAGATATTGTACAGGATAGTTTTATAGATGCTTTTAAGAACTTATCACGCTTTAAATACCAAAGTTCGTTTGGGGCTTGGCTTAAACGAATCGTAATCAACAAGAGCATCAACCATTTAAAGACAAAACGAATCCCTGTTGTTCCTATGGAATCGCATGAATACCACTTAACAGAAGAAGTGGATGAACATGTAGATGTCATGGACATCAGTAAGGTAAAAAAGGGGATTGCACAACTGCCTACCGGTTATAAACAGATTATAAACCTATATCTGATAGAGGGCTATGATCATATTGAGATTGGGGAGATTTTGGATATCTCGACATCGACTTCGAAATCCCAATATCACAGGGCCAAGAAAAAATTAGTGGAACTAATACAAAAGTTGTAATGGACAATTTTGAAAAACATATTCGGGAACATGCGACAGAGTTCGATGAACATAAAGCGGACACGGCAAAGCTTTGGGAAAACATTGCCAAGGAGTTAAAGACCGAAGAACCCAAGGTAATACCTCTTTGGAAATCACCTATGATCCGTATTGCGGCCAGCGTGGTATTGCTTTTAGGTCTTGCAGGTTATATTGGAATGTCTGTTCTCGGAATGGGGAATACAGAAACACAATATGCTTCTAAGGAGTTACTTGACATAGATATGCATTATAAGGGACTGGTATCTTATCAAGTAGAATTGGTTAAAAATAACCCAAAACTTTCAGATGGGGATAAGACCGAGTTTTTATCCTTTATGGATGAACTCGACGAAGAATACGAACAATTGCGAGTGGAGATGCGGAATAATCTCGACAACGAACGCGTGCTCGAGGCCATTATCTCAAATTATAAACAGCGAATAGCGCTTATTGAGCAGCTATTGCAACAGATAAATGAATCGAATATAATAAAAGAAGATTATGGATATACTTTGTAAAAACGGGCTATTGCTAGTACTGGCTATTTTTGTAGGCCATTGCACTACAGCCCAAGTAAAAGTATCTAAGCAAGTAAGTGAAACCTATAGTATGACCAATGCAGGCGAACTGCATCTGGAAAACAAGTATGGGAACATAAATCTCTTTGGATGGGACAAGGACGAGTTATCTGTCGTTATTGATATCGTCATCGATCACAAAAAGAAAGACAACGCCCAAGACTTGTTGAGCAGAATCAAACCCGTATTAAAAGGAGGGGATGAATATGTGTCTATCAGCTATGAGATTGAAGAAAAGAATAACGGATTTTTCGCCAACCTTTTTGATAAGGCCAATCCGTTTGATTTTGACCGGAGCAATGTGCAAATAGATTATACCATTTACTTGCCTGCCAAGGCGGAAATTGATGTCACCAATAAATTCGGTGATGTTCTCATAGAAGATTGGTCAGGGAAACTAAAGGCTAATGTAGCTCATGGCGATATTTGGATCACTGGGGATTTGGCCAAGGCCGATATTGAGATTGGATATGGGAAGTTGCGGACAAATTCCATCAACTATGCAAGTATTGGTTTGAAAAATGGGGAACTCGATATGGAAACTTCGAAGAACCTACGGCTGAACAGTGACGGATCCGATATCAATATCGATAATGTGACATCGCTCGAGATCTATAGTAATAAGGATGAAATCGAAATTGAGGCACTGGGCACCATTTATGGGAACCTAAAGTTCACAAACCTTGTATTGAATCGTTTGGACAAGGATGTAGACCTAACGATGAAAGTCACTGACTTTAGGATATCCCAAATTCTGAATGTTCAAGCCGATATTGCCATAGCACAAGAGTCTTCCGAAATTGTTCTCGATGTAAACAACTTCCCTCTGCTTTTTGATGCCAAGTTGGAACAGGGACTGGTACGACTCCCGAAGAGCTTTATAAACGTAGATTCAAAAATGCTCGATAAGGGCAAACGTATTCGCAAAATCAGTGCGACCTATGGAAAGAACCCACAAGGAAAGGTCTCTATATCCGGAAAGAAAGGGGTTATCCTTTTAAAAGATCTGTAAGTCAAAAAAAAGTACAAAAAGATGCAACCCTTTACTAAATGTCTTGTCTATATAATACATCAATCAAAATAAAAATCATGAAAATCAAAACTATCATCCTTTTAGCTAGCTTAATAAGCCTACCCATTATTGTGATATCCCAAGAAAATAATGAGGAATATCTCGAATTCAATGACCGAAAAAATGTTGTTCATGGGGTCTATTTGGGCCTGACCATGGGCTATGGCGAAGTCGATGGTACCGACACCTATTTGGGAGGGCTTAAAGTTGCCTATGTTGCCAATCAGCAATTTGAGGTCGGTTTTGTAGGTAACTTTATCTATTCTGATCAAGACCTTTATAATTCTGTTCTTTCACAGCGTGAAGATCTTATCGGCGCTTATGGTGGCATACATATAGAGCCCATATTTTTCAGCAAATCCAGGGTTAACCTTTCATTCCCTTTGTTGGTAGGTGCTGGTGGTATAGGCTATATAGACGACTATTTCCACGATGAGTATTATGACGAAGATTGGGATGAAAATGATTTTGACCCTTTTTTTGTTACCGAACCAGGAGTAAACCTTCTTTTTAATGTTTCAAGGTATTTGCAATTGGAGGCGGGAGTAAAATATAGATTTACAAGTAAGGTTGACCTAAAGCCAAATGGTATTGTCAATGTGAATGGATTTTCAGCAGGTATCGGAATTAAGGTAGGTGTATTCAATATGGGTAGAAATAGATACAAACAGAACTTATAATGGAAGTAAACATTACATCGCCCATTTGTCATACTGTCATAAAAACTCAACATGTGTTTGCAACTGACAATCAGGTTTACCTTAGAAAAAAGAATAAGAATGAATCTCAAACAGATATAAAAAATGAAGAGTGGTTTCCCATCAATTTTCAATGGACATCAATCTGTATTTGAGGGTAAATATACTTTCAATCATCAATCATCAATCATCAATCATCAATCATCAATCATCAATCATCAATCAAATAAAACTATCAAAATGAAAACAAAATCAGTTGTAATCGGGTTATTATTTTTATGTGGCCTATTAACTTCCTGCGACCATGAATCAATAAGGGCCAAAGGTGCCGTCACAGTGAATGAAATAGAACTATCGGGCTATACAGGCCTTGAGGTTTCCCATGCTTTCGAGGTATTTGTAAAATTCTCAGATAGTGAAGAAAAAATTGTAATTGAGGCCAATGACAATCTTCATGATAAAATCATTGTTAAAATGGAGGGCAACAACCTTATCATAAGGCTCAAGAATAACACCTACGTGAGAGGTAATGCTACTCTAAAGGCTTATATCACTACAAAATACATTAACTACTACGATATTTCGGGTGCTTCTTCGCTGGTTTTAGAGGACGAACTTGACGCACAAACCGCGGAAATTCGTATGTCAGGCGCATCTAACTTTACCGGCGATATATATGTGAGTGAATTGGAATTGAAATTAAGTGGTGCGTCAGAAATGTCACTGTTTGGCAATGTGGATATCTTGGATGCCTCTTTGTCGGGAAGCAGTAGAATGGGTAATTATGATTTATTGTCCAAAGAATTGATCATTGATCTTTCTGGATCCAGTGATGCGTATTTGACCGTAACAGAATCAATAGATATTGAAGCTTCGGGAGCAAGTTCTCTCAAATACAAAGGTGATGCCGTAATAGACCACATAGAACTTTCCGGAGCATCGGAAATAATCAAGAAAGATTGATGGACAGAAAGCAGTAGATGGTAAAGGTTAGGAGAAATTAAAAATCCTCTTACCAAAACTATTTGCTGCTTACTTTTTATCCCTATCCTTTAACACTTTAACAATATCATTGAGTTGATATCCTTTCGCCTGTAGCAATATTAAATAATGGAATAATAAATCAGCACTTTCATTCAAAAAGAGTTCATCATTTTCATCTTTGGCCTCTATCACGACTTCCACGGCTTCCTCCCCTACTTTCTGGGCAACTTTGTTTATACCTTTTCTAAAAAGTGAAGCGACATAACTCTTGGAGTTGTCTTGGTTTTCTTTTCGTTCCGAGATTATGTTTTCCAATTCAGTTAAAAAACCAAAACTTTGATTGTTTTCTTCATTCCAACAGGTATCGCTTCCTTTGTGACAAGTAGGTCCCGAAGGTTTTACTTGGATCAATAAGGTATCAAAATCACAATCATTCTTAATACTTACCAGGCTTAAAAAATTCCCGCTTTCCTCGCCTTTAGTCCATAAGCGTTTCTTGGCGCGACTAAAAAAAGTAACTTTTTTCGTGTCAACCGTTTTCCGATAGGCCTCTTCGTTCATGTATCCCAACATCAGAACATTCTTTGTGGTAGCGTCTTGAATTATTGCTGGTACGAGTCCGTCTGAGTTTTTATTAAAGTCAATGTTCATTTGAAAAGTGCTAGTTGGTTATATTAATTCTGATATGGCAAACTCAACAGCTGCCTTGGCATGGATTGCTGTGGTATCAATGACCGGGATTCCACAATCCTCTTGCTGAATCAGCAACGGTATTTCAGTGCATCCCAATATCACAGCCTCTACCCCTTCAGCCTCAGATTTTTTGATAATTTCCAGGTATTGTTTTTTTGATTTTTCAGAAATGATTCCTTTGGCAAGTTCGGTATAAATGACATTATGAACCACTTTCCTATCCTCGCCGGATGGTACTACCACTTCTATACCATATTGATTTTTAAGAATGTCCTTATAAAAATCAAGTTCCATGGTATATTTTGTTCCCAATAACAAGACCTTTTTAGATCCTTTCTTGGTTATCGCTTCACCACATACTTCAGCGATATGCAATAACGGTATTGATATCTTTTCTTTTATTGCATCGGCACATAGATGCATGGTGTTCGCACAAATCAATAGTACTTCAGCTCCCGCTTGTTCCAATCTGACAGATATTTCGGTTAGATCCCCATTAAGAACATCCCATTGGTCATTAGCCTGTTTTGTAGAGATATCGGCAAAATCCACCGACTCTATCAAACACCTGCATGAATGATTTTCGCCAAGGGCCTTAGCTACCCCTTCGTTTAGATATTGGTAATATAACTGGGTGGACTGCCATGTTATCCCACCTATTAAACCTATTTTTTTCATTGCTTAAAAACCATTTCTATATCCTCATAGGGATACCTTTTTTTTTCAATTCCGCTTTTAAATCTTTTATTTCTATTTCCTTAAAATGAAAAACACTTGCTGCCAAAGCCGCATCTGCTTTTCCGTCAATAAAGGTATCAACAAAATGTTGTACATTCCCTGCCCCGCCTGACGCAATTATTGGAATATTCAATTCTGAGGACAATCTGGCAAGTGCTTCATTTGCAAATCCGTTTTTAGTACCATCGTGGTTCATTGAAGTAAATAGAATTTCACCGGCTCCCCGTTCCTCAACTTCCTTGGCCCATTCAAACAAATTTAACTCAGTTGGGACTTTGCCTCCTACCAAATGTACAATCCATTCACCATCAATTATTTTTGCATCAATAGCCATAACAATGCATTGCGAACCGAATTTAGCTACCAAATCATTTATTAATTGTGGGTTTTTCACTGCCGATGAATTAATGGAAACCTTATCAGCACCATTATGAAGCAGCATGTCAACATCTTCGACAGACGAAATTCCGCCCCCAACCGTAAATGGTATATTCACCTTTTCGGCAACATGATAAACCAGCTCTGCCAGTGTTTTTCGTTTTTGTTCGGTAGCTGAGATATCCAGAAAAATAAGCTCGTCTGCTCCTTCCTTACTGTATATTTCGGCCAATTCAACGGGGTCTCCGGCATCGCGTAGGTCCACAAAATTAATCCCTTTGACAGTACGACCATCCTTTATGTCCAAACATGGAATAATTCGTTTTGCAAGCATCAATCTTTATTTTTAATATTGAGGTCAGTCCCGTCGTAAAATCCCAAATCCTTATTATTTAATTGTTTTACCCAAAAAGCAACTTGTCCCGTATGGTATGAATAATGTTCAACCGCGTGCAAAACAACTCCAATTCCAGAGAAACAAAAGCCTTGTACCTCTCGTTTTTTCAGCCATTCCTTTGGAGTGGCATTTTCGATTATGTCCTTAGCTTTGTTCACCGTATCTTCCAATTTTTTGAGCAAGTCTGCTTTGTTCAAACCAGATCGAGTATCAAACTCTATATCCCTTTCTCTAATATCCTCGGTTTCACCCAAAGAAGAAATGACATACTGGGTAATGTTGCCACATAGATGCAATATCAGGTTACCCATACTATTCGAGGCTTCATTTGGACGTTTCCAAATATCTTGCTCTTCAAGCTGAATAAAGGCAACCCCTATCATACGAGTACTTTGATCTAAACGATACAAAGCGTTTTCAACAAACTCCATTATTACTTTATCCTCGGCATTCATGTTGATAAGATAAAATTTTCCAATTGCTTTAAACTGATTCTATTTTCATAAATAGCTTTACCAATTATGGTGCCTTCGCAACCAATTTCAGCTAGTTTGGGTAATTCATCAAAATGGGAAATACCACCACTCGCAATTAATTTTAAACCTGATTCAGTTTGATCTAATATTCTTTGGTAAAGGTCAAATGAAGGTCCTTGTAGCATACCATCCTTACTGATGTCAGTACAAATAACATACTCAATTCCCCTTTTTTGATAGGCTTGAATAAAAGGGACTAAATCCTCTTCAGATTCTTCCAACCAGCCTGAAACAGCAACTTTTTCTTTCATGGCGTCAGCTCCCAATATTATTCTACTTGGTCCATACTTTTTCAACCAGCCTAGAAACACCTCTCTATTCTTTACTGCGATACTACCGCCAGTTACTTGACTAGCTCCACTTTCAAAGGCTATATGCAAATCATCGTTACTTTTTAGTCCTCCTCCAAAATCTACCTTTAACTTTGTTTTTGAAGCAATTTGCTCCAGAACCTTATGATTCACGATCTGATGTGATTTAGCACCGTCCAAATCGACTAGATGCAGAAATTGAATACCATGGGCTTCGAATTCCTTGGCAACTTCCAACGGATTTTCATTGTAAATCTTTTTGGTGTCATAATCGCCTCTGGAAAGACGAACACATTTACCTTCAATGATGTCGATAGCTGGAATTATTCTCATTTCTTTATCATAGTAATATTAACTTATCATTTGCCATCCATAATTCTGAATCGCCAATCGCCTTAAATGCAAATTTCTGATAAAAACTTTGTGCATCCTTTGTCTTCAAGGCAATTGTCTTTAGTTTAGAAACCACTTTATGCTTCATGATAAATTCTACCAACGCTTTTCCATACCCTTTACCTTGATGCTCTTTAAAAACAATTACATCCATTATGTACCCGAAAAATAGGTAATCTGTAACAACGCGGGCAAAGGCCAACTGTTCGCCATTAGAATCGTACATACCAAAGCAAATTGAATTCTTAATAGTTGTTTTCACTTCTTCTATAGTCCTTCCTCGTCCCCAATATGAAATATTGCAGATGTACTCCTGTATTTTATGAACATCCAATTTCTCCTTTTCAGTTGATGTGTAAATTTCATTTTCCATTACAATGTCAAAAAATTTTTTAAAATCTGTTCCCCCACATCGCTACTCTTTTCTGGATGAAACTGTACCCCATAAAAATTATTCTTAGCTAATGCAGCGCTATATGAAAGTCCGTAATCGGAAGTTGCGATGGTTTCCTTACATAACGGAGCAAAAAAACTATGCACTAAATAAATATGCTCTTTTTCAGAAATACCTTTGAACAAATCTGTTTTCAAATTTGAAATCTCATTCCAACCTATTTGGGGCACTTTAACCTTGTTTGAAAACTTGACCACATCACAATCGAAAATACCAAGTCCTTCAGTATCACCTTCTTCTGATGTATGACACATCAATTGCATTCCAAGACAAATTCCCAAAACGGGTTGCTTTAATGTGGGAATCAAGGTGTTCAATCCGCTCTGTCTTAACATTTTCATTGCACTACTCGCCTCACCTACACCAGGAAAAACAACTTTGTCAGCATTTTTTATTTCATTTTCATTTTGGGATAAAACGGCCTCATAACCCAATCTTTGAAATGCGAATTTTATACTTTGAATGTTACCGGCACCATAATTTATTATTACAATCTTCATAGAATTCCTTTAGTCGATGGCAAAACCATTTTTTCTACATCTCTTTTGACAGCCATTTTAATCGCTTTGGCAAATGCCTTGAAAATAGCCTCAATTTTATGGTGCTCATTAGTGCCCTCAGCTTTTATATTAAGATTTGCTTTAGCGCCATCAGAAAACGATTTAAAAAAGTGCACGAACATTTCGGTAGGCATTTTTCCGATCATTTCACGTTTAAAATCGGTATCCCAAACAAGCCAATTTCGACCCCCAAAATCAATGGCCACTTGCGCTAGGCAGTCATCCATAGGTAGGCAGAAACCATATCTTTCTATTCCCAACTTATTGCCTAATACCTTATGGAATAGCTCTCCCAGGGCTATTGCTGTATCTTCAATGGTATGATGTTCATCTACTTCCAAATCACCTTTCACCTTAATATCCAAGTCCATTTGGCCATGTCTGGCCAATTGATCTAACATATGATCAAAAAAGGACAGTCCTGTATCAATATTACCAATTCCTGTACCATCAAGGTTTAGTTTAATGTAGATGTCGGTCTCATTGGTTTTTCGATTGATCTCGGAAATTCGATCTTCCATCTTCAAAAATTCATAGATCTTTTCCCAATCATTGTTTTCAAGAGCTATTACCTCATTCAACTCTTCCCTTTTTACAGTTATCTCAGAAGTACCCAAATTGGTATGGTCATTTATGAAAATACCTTTGGAACCGAGGTTTTTGGCCAACTCCATATCAGTTAACCTATCCCCGATGACATAAGAATTAGATAGGTCGTACTCTGCTGTAAAATACTCGGTCAACAAGCCTGTTCCTGGTTTTCTTGTATCAGCATTTTCATGGGGGAAAGTCCTGTCCATGAATACTTTACTGAATACCACACCCTCATTTTCAAAAGATTTTAAAATGAAATTCTGAAAGGGCCAAAAGGTCTCCTCCCGATAAGAATCCGTACCCAACCCATCTTGGTTGGTAACCATGACCAATTCATAATCCAACTCCGTAGCAATTTTCCTTAGGTAGGTAAAGACTTTAGGATAGAATTCTAATTTGTCCAAAGCATCAATCTGCTCATCATCGGGTTCCACGATAATGGTACCATCTCGGTCAATAAACAATACTTTTCTCATTTTTATGCTATTTCTTTTAAAACTCGTATTAACTTTTGATTCTCCTCTTTGGTCCCTATTGTAAATCGCAACGTATTCCCACAAAGTGGTTGTTTGGTCCTATTTCTAACAACAATCCCTTTTACTAAAAGTTGCTTATACCTGTTCGTGGCATTATCTACTTTAACAAGTACAAAATTGGCATCCGAAGGATACACATTTTGAATAAAACTTACTTCATCTAACCCTTTAAGTAAAGTAGCCTTTTCTATCAATATTTCAGTAACTTCTGATTTTAAACTTTCTTTTTTTAATACCTGTTGCAAAGCTTTTGCCTGTGTAAGTTCATTAACATTGTACGGAGGTTTTATCTTATTCAAAACTGATATGATCTCTTCGGATGCAAAACATATTCCCAACCTAATTCCAGCTAATCCATATGCTTTGGACAAAGTCTGTGTAACAATCAGATTGGGAAATTCAGTCAGTCTTTTTAACCAACTTTCCCTAGATGAAAAATCTATATACGCTTCATCAATCACGACCAATCCATTAAATTCATTCAAAAGCCTCAGAATTGCCGTTTCATCAAAGCTATTCCCTGTGGGGTTATTCGGTGAGCAAATAAATATAATCTTACTGTTTTCATCTATTGCGCTTATAATACCATCAACATCAAGTTCAAAATCCTTAGACAGCAACACTTCCCTATTTTCCACCGCATTAACACCGGACAAAACACTATACATGCCATAGGTAGGTGGCATAGTTATAATATTATCCTGTTTTGGCTCACAAAATGCCCTAAAAATCAAATCCAATACTTCATCGCTGCCATTTCCCAGGAGAATTCTGTCGACCGCAACTCCTTTCTGCTGGGCCAATGTAGCCTTGAGACTTCTTTGTTGAGGGTCGGGATACCGATTAACCCCATTTTCAAAGGGATTTTCATTGGCATCCAAGAAAATCATTTGTGTGCCATCTGAAACATATTCATCTCGTGCCGATGAATAGGGTTGTAGGCCTTTTACATTTTCTCTAACAATATTATTTAAATTGAATTCTGACATTTTCTTTATGATCAATTAAATAGATCTCAATTCTGTTAAACAGGACGGTAATCACCGTTTTAAACTTTTAAGTCTTAGAGTTACCGCATTCTTATGGGCCTGCAAACCTTCTGCTTCCGCCATTAATTCAATGGTTTTACCAATTTCAAGAATACCTTTGGAAGAAATTCTTTGAAAGGTCATACTTTTCATAAAACTATCGAGGTTCACCCCGCTATATTGCTTTGCATACCCATTGGTAGGTAATGTATGATTTGTTCCTGATGCATAATCCCCTGCACTTTCTGGGGTATAATTACCGATAAATACAGAACCTGCGTTTATAATTTGACTTAGATATTCTTCCTCATTCCCTACGCATAGAATGTAATGCTCTGGACCGTATTCATTGATCAACTCAACTGCTGTTTGGGTTTCCTCAATATATATCAACTTACTATTTGCAATCGCCTTTTCAGCAATGTCTTTCCTGGGAAGCTGGTTAATCTGTTCCTCGATTTCCTTTTCAACTTCATTCATCATATCCTTTGATGTAGAAACTAATATTACCTGACTGTCAACACCATGCTCGGCCTGGCTCAACAAATCTGATGCGACAAAGGAAGCATTGGCACTGTCATCGGCCATGACCAAAAGCTCGCTGGGACCGGCAGGCATGTCAATGGCCACACCATACTTGGTCGCTATTTGTTTTGCCACAGTGACATATTGATTTCCTGGACCAAATATTTTATAAACTTGAGGAATACTTGCTGTACCAAAAGTCATTCCTGCTATTGCTTGGATTCCTCCTACCTTGAAAATTTTTGTAACTCCGCACAAATTGGCGGTATACAAGATGGCCGGGTGTATTTTTCCTTCCCGGTTAGGTGGTGTGCATAAAACAATTTCTTGACACCCCGCAATATTGGCAGGTACGGTCAGCATTAAAATAGTTGAAAATAAGGGGGCGGATCCTCCAGGAATATACAATCCAACTTTTTGGATTGGTCTTTTTTCTTGCCAACACAAAACCCCAGGTGCTGTTTCAACTTCAACTTTTATTGTTTTTTGTGCGCTATGGAATATTTCAATATTTTGCTTTGCAGAAATAATGGCATTCTTTAATTCAGAACTAACCAATAAAGAAGCCTCATTGATTTCATTTTCTGAAACCTGCAAAGCATCCAAAGCAACTCCGTCAAATTTTTCAGTGTACTTCTTCAAAATGGAATCTCCAAAATCCTGAACTTCTGCAAATATTTGATTTACAGTGCTTTCAATATCCGACACCGTCTGGGTGGGGCGTCTTAAGATGCCCTTCCAGTCTTCTCTTTTAGGATTATAAATCTTGTTCATTACAAAACCATTTTCTCAATTGGGCAAACCAAAATACCCTCTGCACCTGCCTGTTTTAATTCGTCAATCACTTCCCAGAATTTATCTTTATTGATAACAGTATGTACTGAGCTCCAACCTTCTTCGGCGAGAGGTAAAACTGTTGGGCTTCGCATTCCAGGCAATAATCTTAAAATATCATCCAATCTTTCATTTGGGGCATTCAATAATACATATTTAGCTTGTCTAGCCTGCAGTACTGACTTAATTCGAAATTGTAATTTGCCTAGGACAGCTCTCCGTTCTGTTGTAATTTTTTTGGAAACTGCTAAAACAGCCTCACTCTTCAACATCACCTCTACTTCCTTAAGATTATTCTTGAAAAGTGTACTCCCACTAGAAACGATATCGCAAATAGCATCTGCTAAGCCAATATTCGGGGCTATTTCAACAGATCCATTAATAATGTGCAAATCTGCTTCAACATCTTTTTCCTTCAAATATTCCCTGACCGTATTAGGATAAGAGGTTGCAATTCTTTTTCCATGAAAATCATTGACTGAATTATATTTGACCGATTTTGGTACAGCCAATGAAACCCGACATCTTGAAAAACCCAATTTTTCAGCAATATCAATATCACCACCCTTTTCAATCAAAACATTTTCGCCAATAATCGCAATATCTACCACTCCATCCCTTAAATACTGTGGTATATCCCCATTGCGTAAATAAAATACCTCCATTGGGAAGTTCCTGGCAGAGGCTTTTAATTGGTCTTTACCATTATCAATTGAAATACCACAATTTTTGAGGATTTGCAACGACTCCTCATTTAGACGTCCCGATTTCTGTATGGCAATTCTAATTTTTGTCATTTTGATTATTTTAATATTTCCTAACTCCCATTGATAGTCCTTGACAAATTGAGTTAAACAAAAAACCCGTTTGATTTCTCAAACGGGTCAGATTTATGTTGTAAATACTACAATACATTTCTACCTCGCTTGAGAGCAAGTATAAAAATGATGATGTGTATTTTGGTTTCTCATTACGTTTGTAAAATTAGAACTTATTTTTAATTCACAAAACATTTGTTTTAAATAGCACAATTCTTTTTTCAGGAGGTATACTATTGAACAACATTAATTGTTACCTAATATCAAAGGTAATCCTGAATCTCCACTTCCTACAATAACCACTTTGGTATTTGGAGATTTGGATAACTCTAATGTAGCGTCAATTCCTTTGTCCTGTAATATCTTATCTGTCAAGGAAGCACTCAATATTCTATTCGCGTCAGCCTTTCCTTGTGCTTCAATTGTTACTTTTTCAGCTTCTTTCTTTGCGGTCACCAATCTAAATTCATATTCCAATGACTCCTGTTCTTGCTTTAATTTTCGTTCAATTGCCTCTTTTATTGTAGGAGGTAAAGTAACATCGCGAATTAATATTTGATTGAGTTGAATATATTGATCATCAACAATCTTGTGTGTTTCTTCATAAATCTCTACCTGAATTGCATCCCTTTTACTTGAGTACAATTGTTCTGGTGTATACCTGCCCACTACACTTCTTGCTGCAGATCTAATCGTTGGCAATAAAACCCTTTGGACATATGCCTCTCCCTTTTCTTGGTGCAGTTTTCCCAACAAATCGTACTTCGGTTCAAACCAAGCTGAAGCATCCAATTTAATTTCCAGTCCGTTTGAAGAAAGTACCTGCATTTTCTCAAATACTTCTTGTTGTCTTACTTCATAGATGAATACTTTGTTCCAAGGAGCCACAATATGAAAACCCTCTCCTAATGGCGGCTTATCCGTAACCACACCATCGCCAAACGTTTTATATAAAACACCTGCCTCACCGGAACCAATAGTTACTGCAGATTTTGAAATTAATATTACCGCAAGAATCAGAATGAAAACCGCGGGTAACGCTATTTTAGGTAATTTATCCATTGTAATTTATTTAAATTAATCCGTTATACTTTCTAATAAACCATTCTGCTGACAAGGTTGCAATAATAATTGCCAACAGGAATCTAAAATCAACCAAAGATACGACATTTTGATGGCTTTTCCTGACTGGTTTTAATTTGTCTTCTACCATTAAATCACTAATTAAATCATTTGTTTGAGATGGGTAATAAAGGTTGGCATTAGTGCTCTCCGCCAGCCTGTTCAATTTTTTGTAGTTGCTTGATGTGAATTGTTGTTCTACATCGAAATCGAGCATATTGAAACGGCCTGATCTAGAAATATTTTCATTTACAACCTTTACGATAAAAGTATATTCTCCGGAAGGCATATTACTCAAATCAGCTTCATAAAAACTCCCTTTCAAAAGCATTGGAAACTCCTGGGCATTACTCTCCCCTTTCTTTTTAAGCTCCAAGATGATCTCTGCATCTGAATCAAAAGAGAAGGACTCATCAAAATAATTTGCAGCTATTTTTGCTTCCCTATTGCCTTCATAAAACGATTCGTAATTCAACACCAACCTACTTCTTGATTCATTGGAAGAAAGGAATAGCACAATTTTTCCAACCATTTCATCAAAATCATTGAAGTTTTGGTGATCACGGAAATTTTGCACCCTCCATTTCCATATGTTTTCCCCAAATAATATTGCTTCGCGTTCCAATCCGCTTTCCGCCAAAACCAATAAGGGTTCGCCAATGTCTGCACCTTTAATTCGCTGCCCAAATAATACCTCGTGGCTTTTATTGACAATAACCTCTCCTAAATTCGTTTCTAATGGCGGATAATTATCAGTTTCTAAATTCGAAATATCAAATTTTGAAAATCCTCGGTTAATCAATGGGGTAACTTCCTCAGATTGGTCAAAACTATTCTTGGTAAATGAAGTTTGGACCGTATTGAGAAAATTCCAGTCTGTTTTAGGCCCGCTGATAATAAAAGTGTTCATACTGCCCTTAACGATATAATCATATATCCGTTTAAACGAAGCTGTAGGTTGATAGAGAATGAAAAGGTCAAAATCAACCAACTCTTTTAAATCAACTGTTGGTTTAACTATTGATACTAAGCGTTGTTCGTTACTTTCAATCGATTTCTTAAGTGCGCCAACATCAGGATGCAATAATTCTGAAACTAAGGCAACATTGGTTTTCTCATCGATTACCTCTATTGCAACATTTTTTAAATTGTTGCTCTTATTCTTTTCATTTACTAATGGCTCAATATTAATTTGCAAGGTTTTTAAACCTACTGATGGCGCATTCAGAAATATATTTATCACTTTTGAATTGATGTCCTTGGTCAACTCCATTTTCTGGGAATGTACATTTTCACCATCCAACGTTATATTCAATCGAGTACTAACATTCTCATCGCCATCATATGAAATAAATATTTCAACTGGAAATCTATTTTTTAAGAATGCATATTTGTTAATATTCGTCTGAGTGATTCTAAGATCATCATAAGTAGTTGTATCGCCCAATACGATAGGATAAATCGGAAGTTTTTGATTTTTACCATAATACTCATAATCTTCTCCTAAAGTGCTGTTGCCATCTGTTAAAAGGATGACAGCGCTTTCAGCGTTACCGTAGATGGTATTCATTAATTTTAAAGCCTTGGTAATATTTGTTGCTTTTTCCGTAAAATTGAGACTATCTAAAACTCCAATATTTATTCCAAAATGATATTGTTCTATGTTGAATTTGTCCAATAACTGGTTTGTAGTGAATATCTTCTGTAGGATTGAATTGACCTGGCCTTCTGCACCAATGTTCTTAATTGAAGAAGAATTATCACTCAACACTAATAAATTAGTTTTTTCCAATGAGAAATCCTTCTTGGTAAACTTTGGATTTACTAATAGCAAAAATGTGCTGAATAAAGCCAAAAAACGTAAAAAGGAAAGCAACAAACGCTGCCTTCCCCTAGTTTTTGATCTATAAAAATAATGAAAGAGTACTATTAGCAGTGCGGTCACAGCGGCCAATATGATTAAAAGTACTGTAGTCGTTTGCATTTATTCTATTGCTAGTACTTATTGAAAAGATAAATCAAAACATCCTAACACAAAGTTGGACATTTATGTCAACATTCCACCATTTACGTTCAATACGTGACCAGTCACATAAGAAGACAAATCAGATGCCAGATACAAACATGCGTTGGCAATATCTTCAGGAGAACCACCTCTTTTCAAGGGAATAGCATCGCGCCAACTCTGCACAACTTTCTCATCCAATTTTTCGGTCATTTCAGTTTCAATAAAACCTGGTGCGATGGCATTGCATCTAATATTTCTTGAGCCCAACTCCAAAGCTATGGATTTAGTAAATCCTATCATACCTGCTTTAGAAGCTGCATAATTGGCCTGGCCAGCATTGCCTTGTACCCCTACTACACTGCTCATATTAATAATTGAACCATATCGCTGTTTCAATAAAGTCCGTTGGACGGCTTTTGTCATATTGAATACAGATTTCAAGTTGGTTTCAATTACTTGATCAAAGTCTTCCTCGCTCATTCTCATCAAAAGTTTGTCCCTTGTAATTCCCGCATTATTTATCAAAACATCGATCCCACCAAAATCCTCTAAAACTTGGGCCACCAATTTATGTGAATCTTCAAAACTTGCAGCATTACTCTTATATGATTTTGCTTTTATTCCCTTGCTTAAAAGTTCTTTCTCCAATTGCAAAGCAGGCCCTTCACTTGAACTATATGTAAAAGCTACATTGGCGCCTTGATCGGCAAACACCTGCGCGATACCTTTGCCTATTCCTCTACTTGCTCCTGTTATAATAACGTTTTTTCCTTCTAACAGCTTCATTGTTTTCCTCTTTATTCAGTTGAGTATCAAATATAGTTTATGTTTATTCAAAGTCGAAAAAAATCCCGGGAATCCTGAGTGAAATTCAGAGAAATCGGGATTTAGATTAATAGTTTATTCTATATTGGAAATCACCCCATTACTTCTTTAACCTTGATGCCTATTTCAGCGGGTGAATCGACGACATTGATACCGCATTCCCGCATAATTCTCTTCTTGGCCTGGGCTGTATCGTCACTACCACCTACGATTGCACCGGCATGTCCCATGGTTCTACCGGCAGGAGCCGTTTCACCTGCAATAAAACCTACAATTGGTTTTGTACTACCACTTTCCTTATACCATTTGGCCGCGTCTGCTTCCAACTGACCCCCAATCTCCCCTATCATAACAACACATTCGGTCTCGGGGTCATTGATCAATAGTTCAACAGCTTGCTTCGTGGTTGTTCCTATAATGGGGTCACCGCCTATACCAATTGCAGTTGTTATACCCAATCCTTGTCGCACTACCTGATCGGCAGCCTCATAGGTTAGCGTACCTGATTTTGACACTATGCCAATTTTTCCTTTTTTGAAAACAAATCCTGGCATAATACCAACCTTTGCCTCTTCGGGAGTAATAACACCAGGGCAATTTGGACCAATCAATCGGCAATCCTTGTCTTTAATATATTCTGAAACCTTTACCATATCGGCAATCGGAATTCCTTCTGTTATCGTAATAATCACCTTAATACCAGCGTTAGCAGCTTCCATAATAGCATCAGCAGCGAAAGCAGGTGGTACAAAAATAATGGTTGTATCAGCGTTCACTTTTTCTACCGCGTCCTCGACAGTATTAAAAACGGGCTTGCCTAAGTGTTCTTGCCCTCCTTTCCCAGGGGTAACACCACCAACAACATTGGTGCCATATTCAATCATTTGCCCCGCATGAAAAGTTCCTTCACTTCCTGTAAATCCTTGTACTATTATTTTAGAGTTTTTATTGACTAGAACGCTCATATAAAAAAAGATTAGATTTTGGTCGCACAAAAATATGATTTGTAGCGGAATTTTAGAATTCTTTATTTACTTTATTTTGTTTTTCCTTAGAATGGCCGGGATTTCCTTTACGTAATTCATTTCACGTATTTTTTGGATGGCTTCGTCCGCAGGGCTTCCCAAATATTTTTTTCCACCTTCAAGTGACTTGCCAATGCCTGATTGTGCCAAAATAGTCGCTTTCTTGCCTATAGTTATTCCACTAATAATTCCTACTTGTCCCCAAATAGTCACCTCATCCTCAATGACCACGCAACCAGCAATACCGGTTTGAGAAGCAATTAAACACTTTTCTCCAATAACGGTATCATGTCCTACCTGTACTTGATTATCTAATTTGGTTCCTTTCATAATTGTGGTGTCCCCGGTTACTCCTTTATCAACAGTGCAAAGGGAACCAATTTCTACATTATCCTCTAAAACTACCCTTCCACAGGAAATAAGTTTATCATAACCTTCCGGTCTATTCTTATAGTAGAAGGCATCAGAACCTAAAACAGAACCGGAGTGGATTATAACGTTGTTTCCAATAATACAATTATCATAGATAGAGACATTGGAATGTATTAGGCAATCTTGCCCAATTGTAACATTGTTTCCGATAAACGTATTGGGCTGAACTACAGTGTTTTTTCCAATTTTAGCTGAAGTGGAAATTAAAGAATCGCTTTTTTTGAAAGGTCTAAAAAATTTGTTGATTTTATTGAAATCCCTAAAAGGGTCATCCGATATTAACAATGCCTTTCCTTCCGGGCACTTTACATCTTTATTGATCAGAATTACGGATGCATTGGACTCCAAGGCTTTATCGTAATATTTGGGGTGATCCACAAAAACAATCTCCCCATCCTGAACCACATGAATCTCATTTGTTCCCAAAACAGGAAAGTCTTTATCCCCAACAAAATTGCACCCGATTATCGTTGCTATTTGTTCAAGAGTATATGGATTTGGAAATCTCATGGTGTTACCTTAGTTTTCAAAAGAGTTTTATTAATTATTCCTTTACTCTTTCCATATAATTTCCCTTTTCCGTATCAACTTTTATTTTATCCCCTTCATTTATAAAAAGAGGTACGTTGACCTTAGCCCCAGTTTCAACAGTGGCAGGTTTTGTGGCATTGGTAGCAGTATTACCCTTGACACCCGGTTCAGCGTGGGTAACTTCCAAAACAACACTGGCAGGCATATCAACCGACAATGGCATGCTATCCTCGGTGTTGAACAAGATAGTTACAACTACGCCTTCCTTTAATAAATCAGGAGTATCCAAGGAATTTTTTTCTAATGATATTTGATTATAATCATCTGTGTTCATAAAGTGAAAAGTATCTCCTTCCGCATATAAATACTGATAAGAACGGGTTTCAACTCGAACATCCTCAATTTTATGACCCGCAGAAAAGGTGTTGTCTATAACCTTACCCGTGGTAACACTTTTCAATTTTGTCCTAACAAAAGCTGGCCCTTTGCCCGGTTTTACGTGTAAAAATTCAATTATTTTATAAATATCATTATTGTACTTGATACACAAACCCTTTCTAATATCGGATGTAGATGCCATAAAATTATTTAATTAGTACTAAAATATCCTTTCATAATACCCCGTTGCGAATCCCTGATAAATTGAAGAATTTCATCTCTTTCAGGAGTTGCTTCCATTTCGGCCTCAATAATCTGTACGGCTTGGGTGTTATTATAATTTTTTTGATACAGAATTCTGTAAATATTTTGTATTTCACGAATTTTGTCTGAACTATATCCTCTTCTTCTTAATCCCACTGAATTGATACCTACATAAGACAATGGTTCACGTGCCGCTTTTACGTATGGTGGAACATCCTTTCGAACAAGAGAACCACCAGTTACAAAGGCGTGGTTTCCTATTGCTACAAATTGATGCACGGCTACCAATCCGGCTAAAATTACGTTGTCCCCAATATTCACGTGCCCGGCCAAAGTAGAATTGTTGGAAAAAATGCAATTATTACCCACATGACAATCGTGGGCTATGTGGCAATATGCCATTATCAAACAATTTTTACCAATTACTGTTTTCATACGATCAGATGTACCTTTATGAATTGTCGCGCACTCTCTAATCGTTGTATTATTTCCAATAGTTACTGTGGTTTCTTCCCCATCATATTTCAAATCTTGTGGCGGGGCTGAAATTACGGCTCCCGGAAAAATATTACAATTCTTCCCTATACGGGCACCTTCCATAATAGTTACGTTGGAACCTATCCACGTACCATCACCAATAATAACATTATTGTGTATCGTGGTGAATGGCTCTACAACCACATTTTTGGCAATTTTTGCACCAGGGTGAATGTAGGCAAGCGGTTGGTTCATATTAGCTCTTTTTTACAATTTGGGCCATCATTTCAGCTTCACATACCAATTTATCGTTAGCGTAGGCATATGCTTGCATATGGCATATTCCTCTTCGTATTGGAGAAATAAGACTGCAATGGAAAATCAATGTATCTCCTGGTAAAACCTTTTGCTTAAACTTCACCTTATCAATCTTCATGAACAATGTTAGGTAATTCTCAGGGTCCGGAACGGTACTCAATACTAAAATCCCTCCCGTCTGTGCCATTGCCTCTACCTGTAATACTCCGGGCATTACTGGTGCCCCTGGGAAATGACCAACGAAGAAAGGTTCGTTCATGGTAACATTCTTCATGCCCACAACATGATTATCTGAAAGTTCCAATATCCTATCGATCAACAAAAATGGTGGTCTATGGGGTAACATCGCCATAATTTGATGGATATCCATTAATGGCGGTTGGTTCAAATCATATTTTGGAATATTATTCCGTTTTTCCATTTTAATGATCTTGGCCAATTTCTTCGCAAACTGGGTATTTACAAAATGACCTGGCTTGTTAGCAATTACTTTTCCCCTGATTCTGGTACCGGCCAATGCCAAATCACCAACGACATCCAATAGTTTATGTCTTGCTGCCTCATTCGGTTGGTGCAAGGTCAAATTATCGAGAATTCCATTTGGTTTCACTGAAAGCTTCTTCTTATTAAAAGCTTTCTCCAGTTTTCTCATAGTTTCCTCTGAAATCTCTTTGTCTACATAAACGATTGCGTTATTCAAGTCGCCACCTTGTATTAATCCATTTTCCAACAACATTTCCAACTCATGCAAAAAACTGAAGGTCCGGGCATCGGCTATCTCAGTTTTAAAGTCTGATATTCTCTCTAATGTTGCGTTTTGTGTGCCTAGGACCTTTGTACCAAAATCAACCATTGAGGTAACTTGGTAGGTATCAGAAGGAATTACCGTTATCTCGCTCCCCGATGCTTCGTCCCTATAAGAAATAACATCCTTGACTACGTATTCTTCGCGTTCTGCCTCTTGCTCAATGATTCCGGCTTTCTCTAAAGCTTCAACAAAAAACTTTGAAGAACCATCCATTATCGGTGGTTCTGGGGAATCCAATTCAATAAGAATGTTGTCAATTTCCAAACCAACTAAAGCGGCTAAAACATGCTCAGATGTGTGTATCTTCACACCGCGTTTCTCTAAATTGGTTCCACGTTGTGTATTCACAACATAATTGGCATCTGCCTCAATTACAGGCTCGCCTTCTAAATCAACACGTTTAAAAGCATACCCATGATTTTCTGCTGCAGGAGAAAATTTTAAGGTTACATTTTCCCCCGTATGTAGGCCCACACCCTCAAGTGTAATTTCCTTTGCAATGGTTTTTTGTTTATTATTTGTTTTGGTCACGGTCAATCTTTTTTTCCAGTTTGTCAATTCTCTTCACAACCTTAGGTAAGTTCTTAAAATGAACATACGACTTATTAAAATCACCATAATTCAATGCTGGTGATCCCTGTAAAACTTCATTATCCTTAATATTCCTAGCTATTCCGGACTGTGCCTGTATTTTTACATTATCACCAATGGTAATATGACCTACAATTCCCACTTGTCCACCAATCATACATCTTTTCCCTATTTTGGTAGAGCCCGCGATACCGGTCTGGGCAGCAATAACTGTATGCTCACCTATCTCAACATTATGTGCAATCTGTATTTGGTTATCAAGCTTTACCCCCTTATGTAATATAGTAGAACCTAGAGTAGCTCTATCAATGGTCGTACCAGCTCCGATATCTACATTATCTTCCATTACAACATTACCGGTTTGTGGTACTCTACTAAATTCACCATCCTTATTTGGAGTATAACCAAACCCATCTGCTCCAATGATAGCCCCACTATGTATTAAACAGTTTTTACCAATCACAGTTTCAGAGTAAATCTTGGCCCCAGCAAAAATGATGACATTATCATCGATTTTCACATTATCACCAACATATACATTAGGATAAATTTTTACATTCTTACCAATTATTACATTACTACCCACGTACGAGAAAGCTCCCAGATAAAAATTTTCGCCAAAGGTGACATCATCAGCGGTGAAAACCGGTGTTTCAATTCCTACCTTATTGTTTTTAACTTTATTATAGTATTCCAACAATTTTGAAAATGATTCATAGGCATCATCTACTTTTATCATTGTAGTGGTTATGTTCTGTTCAGGAACAAAGTCTTTATTTACAATGGTAACAGAGGCCTTTGTAGTATAGATATGGGAAGTATATTTAGGGTTGGCCAAAAAGGTTAAAGAACCACTTTCGCCCTCTTCTATTTTGGCAAGCTTATGAACTGCAATCTCTGGATTTCCATCGACTTCCCCTTCTAAAATGCCCGCAATTTGACCTGCTGTAAATACCATGGGCACAAAAGTAAGAAAAATAGTTAAACAGAATCTTTGGGGTAACAGATATAATATTTGGTGACCTTTTTGGACAATGCCTTTAAATTCAAGTGGTCGGATGCCTTGGCCACATCCTTCAATTTGCCATCCTTTCTAAGAATATTAATATTCTGTTTTTCAAGATTATAGGCTCTATTCTCTATTTTCCCCTTAAAAACGAAATACTCGGTTTCCACATCTGAGAGACTATGAAGTTTTTTGAAGTAGTTGAATTCCTCATCAAGTTTACCGCTATCAATTGGCTTGTTTTTCATTTTAATGGTCAACAACCTACGGTGAATTATCATTCGGCATAATTTCGAAAGCACAAAATCATCGTGATACTGCCATTTCTTTAATGCTGCTAGAATATCTATATCATCAAGTTGTGCAAACTTATCAAGTATTTTATCGCTGAAATCCTGTATTTTAATATTGTTTTCCATGAAAAATAAAAGAGCCTCACTACATTGTAATTGTGCACCCATAATCACAAGCTGACGTGCCCTTTTTAATATGCGAATCAATAATTGTTCGGCGACTAATCCGGTCTTATGCAGATATACTTGCCAATACATGAAACGCCGGGCCATTAAGAATTTCTCTACCGAATAGATTCCTTTTTCTTCAACTACAAGTTCATGATCTACAACATTCAACATGGTAATCAAACGCTCCGCGTTAATACCACCTTCAGCCACACCTGTATAAAAGCTATCTCTTTTCAAATAATCCATTCGATCCATATCGAGTTGACTGGAAATAAGTTGATTTAAAAACTTTTTGGGGTATTTACCCTGAAATATTTCAATCGCAAGCGTTAAATTTCCGTTAAACCTATGGTTGAGTTCTTGCATGAACAACAGGGATATTTGCTCATGGGAGATATCCTGAACGATGCTGTTTTCCATAGCATGCGAAAAAGGGCCATGACCTATATCGTGCAAAAGTATGGCGATCAATAACCCCTCCTCCTCTTCTTGGGTTATCTCAACCTTCTTAAAACGAAGTACTTGTATCGCTTTGTGCATTAAATGCATACTTCCCAAGGCATGATGAAAACGGGTATGATGTGCTCCTGGATAAACCAAATACGACAGACCCATTTGAGAAATTCTTCGTAATCTTTGAAAATACGGATCCGCAATCAGGTTAAAAATAAGGGTAGTGGGAATTCTAATAAATCCGTAAATTGGATCATTGAAAATCTTGAGCTTGTTTGAATGTGTCAAAATGGCTTTTAATTAAATAAAAATCAAAGTTATGCAATTGAAATGAGACCCAGAGGCTAACGGTAAGGGTTGGTTCAGTTTTGTATTTCATATGCGTTTTGCAGACTTTAATAAAATACATTTTAACCAAATGAACAAAATAACTATCCTTTGGGTCGATGATGAAATCGATTTGCTAAAACCACATATTCTTTTCTTAGAAGGAAAAAATTACGAGGTTGTTACTTGTCAAAGTGGGCAGGAAGCACTGGAAGAAATATTAAAAACACCAGTTGACATCATTTTTCTGGATGAAAACATGCCTGGTTTATCAGGCCTGGAAACTTTGAATGAAATCAAAGTTATAAATTCTTCCATTCCCGTTGTTATGATTACCAAAAGTGAGGAGGAACTTATAATGGAAGAGGCAATTGGATCGAAGATCGCCGATTACTTGATCAAGCCCGTTAATCCAAATCAAATATTATTATCATTAAAAAAGAATCTGGATCACTCGCGTTTGGTTTCGGAACGTACGACAGCAAATTATCAGCAGGAATTTCGAAAAATTGCGATGGATTTGTCCATGGTGAATTCCATTGAGGAATGGATGGAGCTCTATAAAAAATTAATCTATTGGGAGTTGCGACTTGAAGACATTGAGGATAGTAGTATGTTCGAAATCTTGGAATCGCAAAAAATTGAAGCGAACAATCAATTTGGAAAATTCGTAGAGAAAAATTACGAAGATTGGTTTAGTGGCCATGACACCCCGGTTATGTCGCATAATCTTTTTAGAAAATGGATCAAACCAGAAATCGTTGATACTCCTACCCTCTTGGTTGTCATTGATAATTTACGGTATGACCAATGGTTTGCCTTTGAGGAAACCGTAAATTCATTTTACAAAAAGACTAAAGAGGAGTCCTATTTAAGCATACTTCCGACTGCTACGCAATATGCGCGGAATTCTATTTTTTCTGGATTAATGCCTTCTGCTATGGAAAAAAAATATCCTAACTGGTGGAAAAATGATACTGAAGAAGGTGGCAAAAATCTCTTCGAAGACAGGTTTCTAGGTGAACAGTTAAATAGATTGGGGCTAAATCTTAAATGGGAGTACCATAAAATAAGTAGTTTAAAACAAGGTAAACAATTGTCCCAAAACTTTAAATCACAAAAGGACAATGACCTAACGGTAATCGTCTACAATTTTGTCGATATGTTATCACATTCAAAAACCGAAATGGAAGTGATCAAGGAGTTGGCATCAAATGATAAAGCTTATAGATCCCTTACCCAAAGTTGGTTTAAAAATTCTCCATTGTTGGAAATTATTCAGCAGGCACAGCAAATTGGACTAAAGTTGATCATCACCACTGATCACGGCACCATAAATGTAAAACAACCTTCTAAAGTTATTGGGGATAAAGAAACCAGCTCAAACTTAAGGTACAAAACCGGACGTAGTTTAAGCTATGAAAAAAAGGATGTTTTGGAGGCAAGAAACCCTGCGGATATTCATTTGCCAAGTATTAATGTGAGCAGCTCTTTTATTTTTGCCAAAAATGATTTGTTCTTTGCGTATCCTAACAACTACAACCATTATGTAACCTATTACCGGAACACCTACCAGCATGGTGGGGTGTCTTTAGAGGAAATGATAATACCATTTGTAGTTCTTGACCCTAAATAAGTCTTGTGAAAATGGAGATTACCTACACTGAAGACCAAATTACTGAAGTTGCAGGACAACTAATTCAGGAAGTGCCATCAAAGATCTTATGTTTCCATGGTGCAATGGGGTCGGGCAAAACCACCTTGATCAAGGCCATTGTGAGGCAGTTAGGAGCAGTGGACGAAGCCAATAGTCCCACTTTTGGTATTGTAAACGAATACCAAAAGATCAATGAAGCGGTTTTAGCTTATCATTTTGACTTTTATCGATTGAAAGATGAAAATGAAGCTCTTGATCTGGGTATTGAGGATTATTTTTCTTCTGATGTGTGGATATTTATGGAATGGCCAGAAAAAATCGAATCAATATTGCCAGTTGAACGAGTTGATATCCAAATTGAAGTGCTTGATCCCAATACCCGAAAGCTTTCCTTTAATAAATAGATAGTGCCAACAAACGAATCACCCCATCTTTTTATTGTTTACTTTTCGACGAACCGCAAAATCTTCGATAAAATGTACGTTTTTTGCGTTTAAAAGCATTTTTTATCGGTGAAATACACCTTGGTATTCATATTTTTCCTACATTAGCGTCATAGTTGTCCGATTTCTAACTAAAAACCTAATGAAAATGAAGAGACTAATATTTGGCCTATTGGCATGTGTTACATTGATGGCTGTATCTTGCGAGCCTAATTCAACTGCAGAAGAAGATCAATTATACGAACAGGGAATTGATAAAAATAATTTGGATAGAAAAATATAAACCGATTTTTCAAACCGTTTATCGAGGGACAATTCAAATTGTCCCTTTTTTTATACTATTTATGGATCTGTTGCGTTAGGGCATAAATAGATTATTATTGATGATGAGTGATTTTAAAGGCAAAAAAAGGGTCAAGAAGAAAATAGTTCTTGAATCTATCTTCATATTTTTTATTGCATTATCGCCTTTTCTTTATAAGGTTTATGACTATCTACCAGAGAATCCTGAAGCGACAATATCTATTTTTGGAATCATAATTGACAATAATGGATTTCATGATGTTTCCACATATGTCTGGTTCCTGATGAGTAAAATGGTGCCACTTTATTTAATGGTTTTTTGGTTTATGACTGCTAAAAACTGGTGGTATCATATTATCCTAATCCCGATTGCTATGTATGCCTTTCAGATATTCGAAGTGGTATATGATTCAGATGACTTTGTAGATACAGAAAACATCTGGTGGCTGCTACCCATTTGTATGGTTATTATCCCAGTAGTTTATTTTATACGAATTAAGTTATACGATAAATATGTTCATGGTATTGACCTTGAAGCGATGGATGCCGAATTGAAAACCATAAAAAAAACAGTTCCTGTAGAAGAAAAAGCTTCGACCCATGATGAAGTTAACCCAGATGATAAAAATGAGCTGAACGAGTCGCAAGTAGGATACCAGTCATTTTCAGAATATCTGAACACTTCTCTTTCCACAAATAATATTGAACGGAAATTCAAAGCATTTCAGAACAATTTAAAAGGTTGGCTACATTTAAAGTTTTAATCTTTTTCAATGAGGGAATTGTCACTTCACTATCAAATTCCACTTTTCATTTTAAAATTGTAAATTTACTTCTAATCGGTTTTCATCGATTGGATAGTACTTAATATGAAGCAACCAACCTCACCTTTCAGCAAACAGCAATTACTCCCACAAGAAGAAACCCTTGAGGTTTTAAAACAAAAAGGGGAACTGTTTATAGGCATTCCCAAAGAAAATCAGTACCAAGAAAAACGTATCTGCTTAACCCCGGATGCAGTGAATGCAATCACTGCCCATGGCCATAGGGTTCTAATTGAAGCCGGTGCTGGAGAAGGCGCGAATTATACAGATGTTGATTATACCAATGCCGGAGCGGAAGTCACTAAGGATGTCAAAAAGGTTTTTGGTTGCCCTTTGATCTTAAAGGTGGAACCCCCTACCCTTTCAGAAATAGAAATGTTGAATCCACAAGCAACTGTAATTTCGGCACTCCAGATCAAGACCCAAAAAAAGGAGTATTTCGAGAAAATGGCCAAAAAACGGATTACGGCAATTGCTTTTGAATTTATAAGGGATGAGGATGGCAAATATCCTGCAATTCGTTCATTAAGTGAAATCGCCGGAATTTCGTCGGTACTTATTGCTGCTGAACTCATGGCCGCTACCAATCAAGGTAATGGTTTAATGTTTGGGAACATCAGTGGCGTACCTCCCGTTGAAGTGGTGATTATCGGCGCAGGAACGGTGGGTGAATTTGCAGCAAGGTCGGCGATTGGTCTAGGAGCGAATGTTAAAGTATTTGACAACTCTTTGACCAAACTACGCAAAATTCAAACTAACTTAAAACAGACAGTTTATACATCAACAATTCAACCCAAAAATCTTTTAAAAGCCTTAAAGCGATGTGATGTTGCCATCGGAGCTGCTCGTGGTAGGGAAAGATCGCCGGTAGTGGTTTCAAGCACTATGGTTGAACATATGAAAAAAGGTGCCGTAATAATCGATGTGAGCATAGATATGGGCGGATGTTTTGAAACTAGTGAAATCACCGATCATAACAAACCTACCATAGAAAAATACGGTGTCATTCATTATGGGGTACCCAATATACCGGCGCGTTATCCAAAAACAGCAACGATTTCAATAAGTAATATATTTACCCCTTATCTTTTAAAATTGGGCGAAGATGGCGGATTGGAAAACTCGCTTCGTTTTGATAAAGGACTTCGAAATGGACTTTACATATATCACGGTATACTTACAAGTAAGGCTGTAGGTGAATGGTTCGACCTTCAATATAGCGATATCAACTTTCTTATATTTTAGATTAAAATTTAATTAGTTTAAGCGAAAGCTTATCCTTAGGCAGACAGATTCAAATTCAAGTACAAAACTTTTTTTGGAATTTGGAACTTGGCACCTTGTGTTTTACAAATCTGATGCACGTGCTGTAAAATCGCTGATTTGTAAGACCGTTTCAAAAAGCGTACAACTTTCTCTCAGAGTGTCCAATTGGTGGTCTCTTTTAGTAGTTTCGTTAATTCACGTTAAGGACTCAGATGGTTTACTTTGACCACCGTTTAATTGGACTTTTTCATGGCATTTTTAAAAGTTATTAAAAGGTGGGTTTATTAATACCGCATTATTTTGGGATGTGTCCTAAAAAACGTTGGTTTTATGGGACTAAAATTTAACGACTTTGCTTCACAGACAATCAATAATTATCTTGTAGGCCTCAACCGACTATACTTATGAAAACCAACCATAATTTTTTGCCTGCCATTTTGCTTTTCGCTCTGGTTTTAATTGTTAGTTCCTGCCAAAATCAAGCGGTGGATTTGAACACATTTCAAATCCATCCGGATTTCACCATTGAACTTGCTGCCGACGAACCGCTCGTCTTTGATCCTGTGGAAATGGAATTTGATGAAACCGGAAAGGCATATGTCATTGAGATGCCTTCATACCCGGATGCAACTGTACAAAATCGCATTATTATCCTCGATGACAAAAATGAGGACGGGATATTTGACTCACGAAAAATATTTGCGGAAAACCTGGGAGTGACAACTTCCATATTGCCCTACAAAGGCGGATTGCTTGTAGGTGCTCCGCCTGAGCTTTTGTTCATCAAAGATACCAATGGTGATGACTTGGCCGACGTACGTGAGGTATTGATGAGTGGATTTAGTTATGGCAATACACAGCACAATTTTAATGGGCTGGCCTATGGACTCGATAATTGGATCTATGGTGCCAATGGTGGCAATTCAGGTAAACCGTACTGGTTGGATGATCAGGAGAACAAAATATCCCTGGGACAAAATGATTTTAGGATCGACCTCTCAAACAAAAAACTTGAACTTATCGGAAATTCATCAGGAGGCTTCGGCCTGGCATTCGATAACTGGGGCAACATGTTCGAGACGCACAATCTTGAGCATATCTCCCATTTGGCTTTCAACGAAAGATACTTAGACAAAATCCCACAATTGGGATTAAATGCACGTTCAAGCATTTCTGATCATGATGTAGACGGCCTTGCACGTATTTATCCGATAGGCGCACAAGACACCAGGGTCAACCATCCTGAGCAATCGGGCTTTTTCTCAGGCGCATGTGGCATTACATTTTACGGAGGCGGTGTATGGCCGAGTTCATTCGATGGCAATGTGTTTGTAGCCGATGTGGTGCTGAACCTCATTCACAGAGATGTAATCAGTGCTAATGGTAGCTCTTTGACTGCTTCCAGAGGGCGGGAAAGTGCAGCATTCCTGGCTTCTACAGACAGGTCTTTCAGACCAGTTAATATGACCGTAGGGCCGGATGGCGCACTATACATCATGGACATGTATCGTGAGGTAATTGAACACCCGGAGTGGATCCCAGACGAAATAGAAGCTGCATTGGATCTAAATGCAGGGAAAGACAAAGGAAGAATTTACCGGATTACGTCAAAGGGATCTTCCGGTCATGGATCAACCATTATTGACAGAAACAATATGTCTGAGTTGGTGAAGTTACTTGAACATCCCAACCAATGGCATAGGTTGACAGCCCAGCGGCTGTTAGTGGAATCACAAGACAGGGCGGCGATACCTTTGCTTGTTGATCTTGTCTCCAATTCAACCGTTCCTCTTTCCAGAATGCACTCAATGTACACGCTGCAAGGACTGTCAGCACTAAGTGATGAACTATTGATATTGGCATTGAATGACGTGGATTCCGAAGTGAGGAGACACGCGATTATTCTCTCCGAAAATTCTTCCAATAGCCCGAAAATTCAAAAGGTAATTTTGCAGGCTGGATCGGATTCTGATATCCGCGTGCGAAGACAAGCAGCACTTACCCTGAGCACGATAGGATCACTTGATGAAACTTTTCAAGCCAATAAGAATAGGGTGCTTCTCCAAATAATCAAACAGGACGTGGATGATCGATGGTCAAGACTGGCCGTGTTGAGTGCATCTACAAAGCAACCAACGAAGCTTTTGATGGTATTGTTAAATGATAGCAAGCTGTCAAACTCGAACAAATTGGTATCACAACTAGCTGCGCTTGTAGCGATTTATGATTATACCGCCATACCTCAATTGATTGACATGGCATCCAATATGTCCGACGATGACATTGTGAATAATGTGCTAACAGGGCTCATAGCTGGGTTTGACTATCAGGATGCTAAAATGAACAAACCTGAAAAATTGGCTGTCTCCGGGCAGCTTGATCTCATGGAGAATCGAGGTAACATTCCTGTAATAAGATCAAGCTGGAAATTGAGAAAGACACTCTCTCTGGAGCAACCGGCAAATAAACAGGTTGTACTTGACAGGGCATTGCTCATTTTGAAGGATAAGGCAGAAACAAATGGTGACAGGCTCGACGTATTGGAATTGCTGACAGATGAAATGTTCGTAGGGAAAACCGAGACATTCTTGCAATTGCTCGACCCAAAAGAACCATCCACAATCCAGGTAGCAGCAATAGAAGCCATCAGTCGGCTAGATAAATCAGATATTTCGGAAAAACTTATCGGCATGTGGCCTGGTCTAAGTCCGGCGGTAAGATTAAAGGTAAGCGACTTTTTGATCTACAATGTCCGGAACCACCCCATCCTGTTAACGGCGATTGAAAATGGTCAATTAAACTTAGGAGAGCTAAACCTACATCTTGAAAGAAGAAGGGAACTGCTGTTTTCAGATGATAGGTCTGTAAGGACAAGGGCCGAAAAATTGTTTAGTGACGCTGGTGTTGTTACCAGAAAGGAAGCCATTGAAAGTTTCAAACCTGCGTTGGAGCTCAAAGGCCGCAAGGCAGAAGGAGCGACTATTTTCGTCGCGCTCTGTGCACAATGCCATCAAAAATCCGGGACTGGAATAGAGGTTGGTCCGAACCTGAGCGAAATTTATCGAAAAAGTGCCGAAGCCCTCCTAAATGATATTATTGATCCCAATGCAGGGTCAGATGCCGAGTACATCAACCATGTTATTAAAACGGAAGATGGAATCGTATATAATGGTATCATTCAGTCAGAAACAGATGCCAATGTTACCATTCTGAATATTGGTGGAACGTCAAAAACAATTCCAAGGAGTGAAATTGCTTCCTTTGAATCCGCGGGGCAATCCCTCATGCCTGAAGGACTGGAAAGCTCCCTTGATTCACAAAAAATGGCCGACTTATTGGCGTATTTGCAAAGTATCGAATAATCTGGAACAGCTAAAGAATTTGTATAGCGGGAATGGTTTGTTTCTTGCAGTTGTAGCCTTCCCCTTTTATGGACGATGCTTTAAATGAATTTAAAGTAGTCCCCTAAAACGTTCGATTTAAGGGACAATTCACAAATCAATAATTGAACGGTTTGAATAAACGCCTGTTTCAATGGCATTTATTTTTTGTTAGGCACTTTCATTTTGAATCCCTTCTGTAATTCTTGTATTACAATATCCTTTGCTTCATCAACTTCAGGTGAATTTCCAGCCCATAATCCAGCGAAATGTCCAATACCCATTATTTCAAATAAGTTGGCATTTATTTGATTATCGTTTAATTTTTTGTGATATAACTCTGCTTCATCTTTAGATTCATCATTCTCTGATGTAATAAGAACTGTCCGTGGGGTGTATTTGAAATTATCAGAGGCTAATGGAGATGCATACTTATTATTACTTTCTTCAGGATTATTAAGATATGCTAAAACACAACCCATGTAGGTGTTAAATGAAGAGCTATTATTTCTTAAATCTAATACTGGATTAATTAATACCTGCATTACCAAAGGAACAGTATTTTCTACATCACTGTTCTTTAAACATATTGCTGCTGATAAATTACCACCTGAGCTATCCCCAATAAGAGCAATTTTTTGCTTATTACCACCTATTTTCCCTGCATTGTTATAAATCCATTCAAGTGCTGTAAAGCAATCCTCAACTGCGGCAGGAAACTTATTTTCAGGGGGTTGTCTATAGTCAACAGCAATTACCATACAACCGACTTTATTAGATAGGTAACGACAAATATTATCGTGAGTATCCAAGTCGCCGGCTATCCAACAACCTCCATGAATATAAAAGAGTATTGGCAAAGAATCTTCATTTGTGGGATAATAGACCCTTAGAGGAATGGAATCTCTTTTACTTTCAATTAAAATATTATTGATCTTCCAAACAGAGGTTGGTTTAATATTCAGGTCAGCGATACTTTTTGCAATCCCTGCTCTATATTGTTCAGGTGTTGGAGTTGTAGAATTCTCCTGGGAATAGCCAATTATCACAATAGATAAACTTGTCATTAGAGTTAAAATAGCTTTTTTCATAATAATTGTTTTAATATTGATTGTGCCTAACGGTTTGTACTAAGATTAGTGCGAATTTGTACGTGGATTTTCCCTTTGGGAAATTCGTCGTAACAAAATACGCACGGAGCTGCGAAACGACAACTAACTAAGTATTTATAATATACATTGTTATATGGCGATTTAATTTTTCTTTAAAACTTCTAAGATATTCGGGTAGTATGATTCAAGTGTGTAATAAGTGGCCCTGTTTGATTGATAATAAATTATACTTTTGATCAAACTGTCTAAATATGAAATTTCTCTCGATTTTTCTTTCTCATATGATTGTAATCCAGTCTTTTCAGATTCGTTGTAAGCAAGTTGAGTTGTTATAGCTCTTATAATAAACTCATTAACACATTCCTGCCAATCACCACATACATTTTTGCGAGCTATTTCTGGAACTGAGTCATAGTTTTCCGAATAATCTTTTATATAATCCCAGTATTGTTCTGTTAAAGGATTTACAAAAGGGTGACTGAATTCATGTCGTATCATATATTTGAGATATGCTTCATCTCCAAAAAACGGCAAATTATTCATAACCGCTTTAGGTCCCATTGTATTGTACAATTCTCGCTGATCATTCGAACACAACAATGAATTTCCGAAGCCTACAAAATTGTACATTGATACCAAAACAATATTGTAAGACTTTTGCTTCTTCCCATAAAAGTTCTCTAATTCAGATATATAATTTTTTTGGCCAAGATTTTTAATTGTAGTTTCAATGATATTCGAATAGAAACCCTTGTGTTCCTGGTAGAATTCATTGAATGATGATTGAATAGCGAAATCGCCTAACAAATCTAAAAAGACTATCAGTGAATCAATTCCTCCTGCACGGTTAATCACCGAGTCATCTAATTCAATGTCTTTCTTCAAATTAAGTGAATCATCAGTATAGAGCATGATGTTTGATGGCGCACTAAAGTTTAGCATTCTGGGTTGTAAGCTCAATCTGTCGAACATATTGACAACTGGATGGTTCTTAAATGGTTGGAAGTGATCAATGACATCGGTCTTATATTCAGAAGAATCCTGCGCCATTAAAAACCCTAGAACTGTTGGGTATTTACTAATTGTTTGGACTATTGAAATTAATTCGACCTGAGGAAGAACACCAACCGTAATTTGGTTTTTCACATCGGTTTTTGCCACTGGTAATTTGTAGGGATTCTGTGCTGTTATGAAACCAGATATTATAAAAAACAATGTCACAATCAAACTTAAAAACAGACTTTTCACATTATTCGATTTTAATTGCCATATAACAACCTACTAAGCGCAGTTCGGCGATTTCTACGGAATATAGTAAAATTGAATAACTATGATAAGGGAATCTGATGTTGTTGCGGTGATTCTTCCCTTGTCATAGGTTGTCAAGAAGTCGTGCTAGGGTGGGACGTATCTTGTTAATTTTGCGGTATTGGGAGAAACAATTCTCAATGAATATCTTATCCTCAGAGTAGGCCTTAATAGAAAAAGTGAACAATATTCCCCTCAACAAAGTACATTTTAGTGACCGTTCTATTGAACTTTTCTTTGGCAATTTAAAAGTTTACTAAAAGGTGGGATTAATTACAAAAAGACATTAACATGAATGGTCCCAATAAAAGTTCTTTTTTTTGTAAGAACCAGGATTTTTTGGTCGATACCCGTAATCACCTTCTTTAATGTGTTGACAAGACCTTATCAGGTTTTAATAAAAGTTTCCAACGGAGATGTTGTCTTCTCATGGGTACACCTGATAGCAATCATCTGAATCGCCCGGAGGAAGGCAAAAAGAGGCTTTACAGCTCCCATCGTTTTTTTCCTTACCTAATTTCACGCACTCCGATTCTGATACAAAAGCTTTGTTTGTCTGTAC
>JAAETN010000140.1 GCA_024228355.1 Maribacter sp.
AAGTCTTATCAAAGTTATAAAATGGAACAAAAGATCGAATGAAATCCCCGATTAAGGACAGGCCGCTTAGGAATCCTGGGCAGTCGCTGGACTGGCGTATCCTTGATGTGGTTATGGATCGACAGATAAAATATGTTACTTACGGTTTGGCAGTCTGCCTGGCTTTGGTATTTAACTGGGCTTATTACTTTTCTCGAAAGCCTTTTCCCCCAGTTTGGTTTACTTTATTTGGGTTATTATTCTTAGTATATTGCTATTACAAAATAAGAGCTGCGACGAAGGAGATTGAACCCCTTACACAAGGTCGCGACGGTGAAAAGGCGGTTGGTCAATATCTGGAATTACTGCGTGAACAAGGTGTGAAAGTCTTCCACGATATTCCCGGTGATAATTTTAATCTCGATCATGTGCTGGTTGCGCCTAGTGGTGTTTATGTGATCGAAACCAAAACCTACAGCAAACCAGATAAAGGGGATGCCAGGATTATCTATACCGGCGATTCGTTGATTTATCGCAATGGATTTAGGGACGATAAACCGCTTGTTCAAGTTAAAGCTGCGGCGAATTGGTTAAAACAAATTATTAAGGAAAGTACTGGTAAGGATTTTAATGTCAGGGAGGTTGTTTTGTTTCCTGGCTGGTTTATTGAGTCGACTGCGGAATCCAGGAAAAGTGATGTTTGGGTATTGGAGCCTAAGGGTTTGCCTGGGTTTATATCTAATAGTAGGGTGCGGTTGTCTGGGGGGGATTTGAATTTGGTGGCTTATCATTTGTCTCGGTTTGTCCGGGCGGCTGGGGTGGGATGATGGGCGTGAGGTGGCTTTTACAATGATTGCCGGGATAACATTAGTGCCTTGGTAGGTTGCTAATATCAACCAGGTCAGCTTTTTATTTTAACAATTTTATATTGAATATTCTATGATGTGTGAGAACTAAACAATGGGGAAAGCTAGAATAATGATCAAACCGACACCTTCAATCGTTTATGACTCATATTGGTATTTAGCCGCAGAAAGGCAGAATATTTTTTTCAAAAGGCTAAATGATGAATTGGGTGCTTGGACTAATGATCCAATTTTACAAAAACACAAATTTACCAACGCCTATCGAGCTTCAGATAGAGTCAGTCAATATTTGATCAAGAATGTAATATACACCGGTTCTCAAGATCTGAACGAAGTGTTTTTTCGAATCATCCTATTTAAGCTTTTTAATAAAATAGAGACATGGGAACTTTTAAAGGAAAAATTAACTGACGTTTCTTTTGAAAATTTTAACTATTCCGATTATGAAGCAGTGTTAAGCACTGCAATGACTGAAGGGAAAAAAATATACTCTGCTGCATATATTATGGCCTCTGGAGCAAAAGTCTTTGGTTCTAGGAGAAAACACCAATCACACTTAAAACTAATTCAAATGATGATGGATAATCATCTCTCCGAAAAAATGTGCAATAGTAAATCAATGGGGCAAGCTTATGAGCTTTTACTAGCATATCCTATGATTGGGAGCTTCTTGGCATATCAATTTGTAACAGATATAAACTATAGCGAGATAACAAATTTTTCTGAGATGAGTTATGTAATGCCAGGGCCTGGTGCTCTAAATGGCATTAAAAAATGCTTTACAAGTTTAGGTGATTATTCCGCCGAAGGAATCATAAAAATGATGGCTGATATTCAAGAGAAAGAGTTTGAACGACTAGGCATAGATTTTAAAACGCTGTGGGGACGGCAATTACAATTGATAGATTGTCAAAACATTTTCTGCGAAACAGATAAATATGCACGTGTGAAATTTCCAGATGTACAGGGGCAAACAAAAAGATCACGAATTAAACAAATATTTAAAATAAACTCTGATAAATTTGAGCCCTGGTATCCACCAAAATGGAATATTAATAGCCAGATTTCTTTGAGGAATGTCGTAAATGTTTAATTCATTTGGTGGCTCTGATGCTAACAGTGTCTGGATGATGGCTGCTGATGCGCTAGTCAATGGAGATAGTGCCAGCCAAATGACTCGATTAGGTGAAAGCAAAGAGCTACTTCATGCTAACTTCCAAATAACTGACCCAAGGCAGCGATGGATAGCTGCCCGTAGCCCTGCAATTAGTCCGGCATTCGCTATAGCTGAGGTTTTTTGGATATTAAGCGGTGACAATAAAGCAGGCTTTATGAATTTTTGGAACCCCAGCTTACCAAAGTTTTCTGGGACTGGGGATATATATCATGGCGCTTACGGGCATAGGATTAAAAAGCAATTTGGAGTAGATCAACTTGAAATTGCCTATCTAGCTTTATCTAATAATCCTGAAACCCGTCAGGTCGTTATTGAGATATGGGACCCTAGAACAGACTTGCCAGACAGTAAAGGAGACCCCGTCGCTGCAGATATCCCGTGTAATATTTGTTCAATGCCAAAAATACGAAATAGTAAACTTGAGTGGCTCCAAGTTATGAGAAGCAATGATGTTTTACTTGGCCTGCCATATAACATTATTCAATTCACTACCCTTCAAGAAATTGTTGCAGGCTGG
>JAAETN010000141.1 GCA_024228355.1 Maribacter sp.
CCATTTAACATCATTAAACTTGTTCTCGCAGTTGGAACACGCAAATCGATGACTCGCTTAGTAACCTTATTTCCAGCCGAAATCTGGTATAGTGTAATTCCAACAACCAAAGCAAGAACTAGTCCTATCATGCTAAAGCCGTAACCAATTTTCTTGGCTAAACTCAAATTTGTGAACATTGCAAACTCCCCCTTTTTATCAAAAAAACAATTTTGACCCAAAACATCGCTTTTACAAATATGCACATCGGGTCCCCAGCAATGTTCCTTTACCGATTTATTTTTCTTTACGTCATTTAAAGCTAATACAAAGCTCATTTTACATGAGCGCCGTGTTAAGAGATCAAATCAAATATCCATCCCATAATGAAGCATCAATGCAGGCAGATATTGAGCTGTCTTGGAGAAATGCTAATTAGTTTTTGTCGCCTTTCAGGCGACAAAAACGTGTCCTGAGCGCAGCGAAGGATCTCTTCGATTACGCCGAGATTTTCTTAAAGGCACTTACAAAGACGGTGTTAGATCCTTGTAGGACGGATTCATCGCCTCAACCAGTAGGTTTTTCTTCTTTCGTGTTTTGCCTTTTAAGTACTTTTCTCTCAGTTGTGCTGTTTCTAAATCTGGCAACATTTCGAAATAGACAAGTTGTGTGACGTTATATTTCTTGGTAAATCCAGGTATCAGGCGTTGCCTATGAAAATACATACGCTCCTTGATGCTCTCAGTGCTTCCAATATAAAATACATTACCTCGATCATTTGTCAGAATGTATACGTATGCACCTTTCGGCTCCATGGCGAATGAAGATACAATTGCTTTTAGAAATTTCAAGAATATTCTTATTTCATGACTTACTTTTATAGACTTAATATTAGGAGAATCGATGTCCTTAGATCTAAACCAAATCAATCAACAATCGCTGTTTTTTCAGTCCGAATATCGGACACAGATCGATATTTCAAAAGATCATCCATTAGTGATATTAGAACAAAGTATCTCCTGGTCCGATCTTATGGAGCAAGCCATTCCTCTGCTATACCATACTCAGGGAATATCACTGGATATCGGGCGAAGACTCAACTTAAGAGCTCATTTGGGAGCCTACATATTGCAAACTGTTCACAACTGGACAGATCGTTGGACGGAGGAAATGTTAAAGTTTTACGTTCCAGCCAGGATTTTCTGTGGTTTTTTGGAGTCCTCTGGGAGTCTGGATCACACAAAAATAGAGAAGTTTCGAAATCGACTAGGAGAAAATGGAGCTCATACCAATTCCAGAAATTAATTCCTCAAGGCGCAAGCTTGAAGCTGTATTGTAATACTGCGAAGGCGCTGTAACGAAGGGGAATTATTTTCTGGGATTGGTATCAGTTGATCAACCAAGAAGTCTTCAATATTGCAAAAAAGTTTGGATTTACTCGAGCAGAAGATGTCGATATGGACACAACGGTGCAAGAGGCGGGTATTACTCACCCTACCGAGATGAAGCTTATAGATTATCTTTTGAAAAAAACCAGCCGTATTCACGACAAGCTCAAAACGGCAGGCAAAAGAGGAGTCAGAGGGATCAAATTGGCAATGAAGACGTTTTCAGAGTTGTTTACAGACTATCGTTTTTTTGCCAAAACCAAAGAAGCCAAGTCAAAGGCGATAAAAAAATCTGTGAAGCTGGCAGAAAACATTTTAGACGAGATGACACAAGTAAAGTCAATGATAGCCAGTCTTTCTCCCAAAGCCCAAGCCGACTTTCAAAAGGTTATGGATTTAGGGCCAAAGTTAATGGATCAAATATTAAGTTGGTTAGAGACTGGAAAAGTAGCTTCCAACAAGGTAGTCAGTCTTTGGAAGGCGGCACCAAGAGCCATCTCCAAAGGGAAAATCGGGAAAAAGGTAGAATTCGGACGCAAATGGATCATCAATTGCTACCAAGGTGGATATGTCTTAGTAATGGCTCCAGGCAATGTAAAGATCTCCGATCAGCATTGTGTCGAAGAATCTTTGAATCTACACTTCGATATGTTCGAACAAGGCCCAAACAGTTACGCTACCGACCGGGGTATGTGGAGCGCAGAGAATGTCATGCATTGTTTGATGGCTGGAATAGAAAAAGTGGGCATTCAGCCCAAAGGAAAAGCAAAACCCCTTGTCAATCAACAGGACCACCAGGGATTAAAGAACCGTCGAGCGGGAATAGAACCACGGATCGCTCATTTAAAAACCCGTGGACTCGGGCGAAGTCGAATGAAAAGCGATACGGGAGACCTTATCGCAGGGTACCGGTCCGCGCTTTCATACAATCTAAGTCATTTGATGAGAGATTTAGCTATTCAGAGAGGGATTTGATAAAGGATGAAAAAATAATGGAGCGAAAATTTCCAAATCGAGATCGTGCAAACTAAAAAGAGATCCTTCGCTGCGCTCAGGACACGTTTTTGTCGCTTTCGCGACAAAAACTATCTAGTTTCTAAAGGTTTCGGAGAGTTGGTTTTGGCAAAGTTGGAGTGAATTGTCTGGGTAATATTTCCGAAAGAACTTGTACTCTTCATCTGGCTGAAAACCATCGTCTAGCCTCTTAATGACGTCATTCATGTAGCGAGGTAGATCATTTAAATCTTTTACAAAATATTGAAAACCTAGAAATTGGACTAAGAGTTTACGGACATAAAAGTGGTTATCCTCCACAAGATTGTGATGATACTCATTTGGAAGTAAATTTCTTAAAAGCAGAATTTGCAGTA
>JAAETN010000142.1 GCA_024228355.1 Maribacter sp.
AGGGTGTCTCAGAAGTAAGGGAACCATTTCAAATTGGAATAACTCTACCAATAATAGGCCTTAAGACATGTACTATGGCTAGTTTTGTAGGAAATTTCAACTATTTTTTTGCGTTAAAGTCGCATTCAGATCAGTTTATTGGAAGCATAGTTTCACTTAAAAACCTGAGACCCATTTATTTTAGTAACCCATTTTCTGGGAATCTTTTTTTGGAATTTTTTGAAAAAAAATTTCTTGGAATTTCGTTCTGAAAATTCGGCTACCCCACCTAAATCGACCCTTCTGAGCAACTTTTGTTCAGCCACGTTGGCGGTTTCTGATGTGTGTAGGGCGTGTTGTTTGCTGGAGAGAGAGCAAGAGAAGAAACGACTGTTCTAACAAACACAGAACACAACAATGAAATAAAAGAGGGCGAACAGAAATGATCGATATGATGACTTCTGGGTCTTCTGTCTGCCGGGGGAGTGTAACATCCGGATGCACTCCACTCCACTTAAAAGCTTCTAGAAAAATATTTTGCGGCTCGTTCGAAAAGGTTTGCACACCTGTGGATTCAGTAGGTCATGCTCTATCATACTGTATCATACTATCATGAGATTGGCGCATTATTAATTTTTCAGCGTCAATTACAACCTGCCTGGTCGTTTTTGTAAAAAGTTTGGACCTCTAAAACTTTGGGAAGTTGGGTTTCCTTATAGTGTGGCTACAGCACTACGGTGTTCGACATTTCGACGAATCGGCAAAATTTCGAACACTCGACAAATTTTAAATTCGTGCCAATTATACCTCCAGCATTTCTTGTTCGTCGGTCGCCGAAATTTATCAGCAGAATCCAGACACTTGGGAGGATTGATTCATCACAGAAAAATTGGAAAATTCCATTGCACTGAAAATTGCCAGGTAGGAATCTAAAAGTGGTGTTCTACATTCAGCGAATGCCTCTATACGGACATACGACTAAAATTCGTCTGATGCCATTACTTCCGAAAATGGTCGGTCCCATAATATGTTGTTAGCGTGAATTTTGGCAGGGCCGTGCAAAAATTCGCGACATAGCTTTCGTTATTACAGGATGTTTGGAAAATATTATTCAACTGGGAGTATATATATAACTCCCAATTCGGCTGCAAATGACAAATTAGAAGCAATGTATGTACATACCGAAAACTCAGAAATATTGGCCACGGTTTTAATTTGGCCACGGGTTGGGGTGGCCAAATCAAAGCCTGGCCAAAGAAAAACGTTTATGTGTTGTAGCACTACTATTGGCCTACCGTGGTCAAATCAAAACCTGGCCAATATATCGGACCTAGGCCATTGGCCAAATATAATGCTGGCCAATATTTCTGAGTTTACAGTAAATGACATTACATTATATTTTCAAATTTTCTTTCTTTTTGTTCTTAGCGAAAACAAATGTTTCAGGCAACGTAAAACATTACAGTATTCCATCTGGAAACATCAATCCGAGATGATCGCGTCAAATGAAGAGATGCATCCATCCACGTCATCCGCTGGTCTACAGGAACCGCGCATACTGTATTTTCGGAAATAGAGGCACACGCGGAAATAGAGGCACACCCCCAGGGGTAGTTGAAAAAATAGAGGCACACGCGGAAATAGAGGCACATGTGCCTCTATTTATGAACATTTGTCGCACTTCAAATTCACGAATTTCCTCGATCAACTGTATAATAGTACTGAAAAATTCCGCGGGTATACTGTAAATATAGAAAATCTCGACCACCCCTCACCCTGGGGATCGAGATTAAATTGTGGGAATAGATTAGCTTGGGTGTTCCAGGGGCTTCCGTTTCCGTTGTAACCACAGGAGAAGGGCCATGTTCAAATAATGCGCCAAAATAAACATCGTCATCAATCAAAAATTCTTCATCTTCGGACAATTGTTCTTTCTCAGAGATTTCGCAGTCGAATGACCTACCGTAAAACCTGGTTCATAGCCCCTCCTGAGAACATAGAAAAGAGCACTATTAGATACTGTAGAAGTGGTTAATTTGGCGATTTTAAATTTAATGTTCGCCAATTGAAAATGTATTGAGGAAATACATGTTGAGTTCTTCCAGAAACTTTGAAATCGCCAAATTTAATGCCCGCCAAATAAACGGGAGACCCAAATTAACCACACTTACAGTAACCCCCTTAGTAGATATCACCCCATAACGTGTAGACATACAATTAAAAAAGACAATACATTTGCATCCAATTTTATGGCGGTTTCCTCTTCCTTTTTGTCAGTAGGTCAGCGTACTGTAGGTGATCGGCCAATAACATGCAGAACAAAAGCCCCGATAAAATTCCTCTGTCTAAAACTCATGCCCACAAAGAAAACATAATATAGTACTAAAACTAGAATTAATTGTTGTACTTCCGGTTCGAAGATTAGAAAACAACTTATTTTCAGGTTGAGTTGCTTTTCACTTGTTCAGGTTGATTTGTTTTTCTGTATTGCCAGCGATGAGTTTGTAATAATGTGTGTAAGTACAATCTGCATAACAAGTACTTTTTTTATACTAACTTCACAGAATGTGTACACTAAACTTGATCGGAACCTCCAAAAGAAAGTGACGAATCTTCATGGGGAATTCGAGTCATTTGCTCTGGATAGGCAGTTGAGTGGCAAACATTAACCTTGGATAAATTTTTCAGTAATTGAGTGAATTTCAGTATGCACTTCTTGTTACGGGTGCACTATAAAGGTTGATAAACATTGATAATTGGATTTACTTGAATTTGGATGCAAAATAGGCCAAATTTCGATAATTGATTTCTCGTCGACCACAGTGTGTCAATTATCGAGGGTCCAACTGCACTTCATAGTGACATCTATTACTGTGAAGTACTGCAAACTGGACCAGGTTTTTCGGAGAAATGACACTTGCCGAAAAACATATCAAGTTTCTGACCTAAAATTTGGGTAACCGTTTTCACGTTCCATTCCGTCAACTTCAGTTAAGTCTTATTCCAAACTATGATTTTGTCCCTATCTTGCGTTAGTATACTGAACATAAAACCCGAAAAGTTGACTTTTACAACTTTTCGACCTTCAAAGCAATATGAATCAGTCAATCCGCCTGTAAATGGCGGGGCGACCACAGGAAATGTCTTCTCTCTACTCCACCCAGGTCAGAAACTTCAAATGTTTTTCAGTATAAGAGTGTCATTTCTCCAAAAAACATGGTCCAGTTTGCAGTACTTCACAGTAATAGATGTCACTTTCCTATATAACCCGCTGGTGGGCTATTTCGAGGCAATTCTTCATTTGCAGCCGATATGGGGCTACTGTAAAAGCCCGTGTATAACCCCCGCTCGAATATAACCACCCCCCCCCCAAATCGGCTGCAAAAAATCATATAGCCCCCTGTTTTTTATCGTTCAAAACGTCGCTATAGCCTTCTGCGAATGGAACTACGACGTTTCTGGACATTTGGACACATACAGAAAAGGTCTCGTACATAGCCCCCGCCCGAATATAGCCCCCAAATCTCAGAACAAGTTTTCCACTTATCAAGATATCTTATCATCTTTCCACTTATCAAGACCCCTTGATAAGTGGACACATGAAAATAAAATTTCTATAATTGGAACGAAATTTCGGCGACCGTGGGTGTTCCAATTATCGAGGGTCGACTGTATAAACGGATTTTTCAAAGCTACAATGGTCTAGCTCGCCCGTTGAGCGTAAGCAAGCGAAATCCCTCTGGTATTTGGGCCAATTATAAACAAAAGTTATTAGTTTTTGTAAAAATTACTATGCCAATAGACTACTAATAGCGTCAACTTCCGCGTTGGGCTACCATAAAACGATTCCCATATACTCGTACATAAACATGTCGCATTCACTTATGACGATCTTGTTGTGTTCTTCAAAACGTTCCAAATTGTCGCAGTCCCGTCGTCGGTGGGTCGTATTTTGTCGTAATTAGCAGGAACAACATTTACTTCAACAAAATAAAAACAACAAAACATGACTTCAATTTTATTACCGCAAAATTATCAAACGTAACAACTATGTTGTGGCAAGATTATGTCAGAAAACAAACATTTCATATACTAAAGTCTATTTCAAAATGTCGTGACCTGGGGGCATTTTGCACACTTTTTGATAGGGTATCCCTCCCGGGAACGACAAGGAGTTGGAAGCTGAAACTTTCCAAAAAATATCGTAAATGATGAAAATCGCCGGTGAAAGTAGATTTTTAGGATTTTTTGCTGATTTTTAATAATTATGCAAATGAGGACCATTCCAAAACCGACTTTTTATCCTGAGATGCCCATAGCATGTATGGTATGAACCGCAATGACCCGGAGAGCTCGTTTCTGAAGAAATTTAGGAGCTAGCTCCCCCTGGTGGCGAGAAATAAAAAATCCTTAAAATCTACTTTCACCGGCGATTTTCATCATTTACGATATTTTTTGGAAAGTTTCAGCTTCCAACTCCTTGTCGTTCCCGGGAGGGATACCCTATCAAA
>JAAETN010000143.1 GCA_024228355.1 Maribacter sp.
AGTTTATGGTGATTATCCTGAAATTATTAATCAGGATCCCATGACTATTACATCAGGTCGTTTCATTAACCATTCCGATATCAATGAAAAAAGAAAAATTGCAATTATCGGTGAGGGGGTAAAGGCAAGTTTATATGATAATGACGAAGATGCAATAGGTACTTATATAAAAATCCAGGGTGTAAATTTCATGGTAATCGGTACTTATAAAAAAAAGAATAACAATGGAGATGGTGAAGAGGGTCAAAAACAAATATTCATCCCATTCACAACTTTTTCGCAGGCATTCAATAGGGCCGACAATGTGGGATGGATGGCCATTACAGCACAAGACGGTAGTTCTATCACTTCATTGAAGGAAAGAATAGTTTCGCTGATCAAACAGAATAGGAAAATACACCCAGATGATAAAAGAGCTGTCGGGTATTTTGATCTATATGAACAATTCAACAGGGTGCAGAGTCTTTTCGGAGCCATGAGCTTCATTGCTTATTTCGTAGGGATACTAGTGCTCCTTTCCGGGGTAATCGGTGTGAGCAATATCATGTTGATCGTAGTTAAGGAACGTACTAAGGAAATAGGGATACGGCGCGCATTAGGGGAAGATCCCTGGTCAATAAAGTTGCAGATAATGATGGAATCAATTTTCTTGACAATTATTTCAGGAATGGCCGGTATTACCTTTGGCGCACTGATCATCTATGGAATAAACGCCTTGCTCGATGCCAATGGCCCGGTAGATATGTTTCTTAGTCCAAGTGTAAGTCTTGGGGTAGTTGTAGGCGCACTGGTAATACTTATGATATCTGGCTTGTTAGCAGGTTACATTCCCGCTCAAAGCGCTATTAAAGTTAAACCCATTGATGCATTAAGAACAGAGTAGAATAAAAAACATCAATCAATCACAAATAAAATAATAAAATGAAAAAGTCAGTAACCATTATTATCTTACTCGTAATAGTAATAGCCTTTGGTGGCTCAATGTATTACCTGTATCAGAAAAATGCTGAAGATCCCATTGTTTATGAAACTGAGCAGCCTTCTAAACAGACGATTATCAAAAAAGCTGTGGCAACGGGCAGTATACTACCCTTGGAGGAAGTGCTTATTAAGCCGAATATTTCGGGGGTAATCGAAGAGGTTTTTGTAGAAGGCGGCGATTTTGTGAAATCCGGGGACTTATTGGCACGAATTAAAGTAGTACCTAACTTGAATGCCCTGAATGATGCAAGAAACAGTATAGATGAGGCAAGAATTGCACTTGAGGATCAAAAAAGGAATTTTGATCGCCAAAATGGTCTTTTCGATAAGGGCGTTGTATCAAAAGTTGATTTAGAAAGGGCCCAGGTAAGTTTTGATCAGGCAAAACAAGCCTATAGGGCGGCGAATAAACGTTATGACATTGTAAAAACAGGTACCACAAGTGGTTTTGGTAATGCCGCGAATACCATGATTCGCGCAACAGTTAGCGGAATGGTACTCGATGTACCAGTTGAGGTAGGTAATCAGGTCATTGAAAGCAACAACTTTAATGAAGGTACTACCATTGCAGCCATAGCTGATGTTGAAAAAATGATTTTTGAAGGTAAAGTTGATGAGTCAGAGGTTGGTAAAATTGAGGAAGACCTTCCTCTTGAGATTACCGTGGGCGCTATTGAAAATAAGGTGTTTGATGCCGTACTTGATTATATTGCACCAAAAGGCGAGGAAGAGAACGGGGCTATACAATTTGAAATCAAGGGCACGCTTAAAAAACAGGATTCGGTATTCATCCGTGCAGGTCTTAGTGCAAATGCTTCAATTATATTGGGTAGGGCCGATAGTGTTTTGGCCGTCAAAGAAGCATTAGTTCAATTTGACGATAAAACCAAATTACCTTATGTAGAAATTGATAAAGGCAATCAGGATTTTGAGCGCAAAGATGTTGAATTGGGCATAAGTGATGGTATTTTTGTTGAAATAAAATCTGGTATCTCAGAAGAGGATAAAATCAAGGTTTGGAACGAGGTGAAACCAGATGAATTCGCCAATTAATTTTTTTAACATAAAATTTGGTGCTTATCTTGTAACATTTTAACAACTTAGGTGTCTTATTGTCGGAATCTTTTTCAGATAAATCCAAAACTACAAACAAACCAACATGATTGAAATTAAAGATCTTCACAAATCATATAAAATGGGAAGCAATTCCCTTCATGTTTTAAAAGGCATCAATTTTACCGTCAAAGAAGGGGAGTTGGTTGCTATTATGGGTTCTTCGGGTTCAGGAAAATCAACTTTGTTAAATATCCTTGGGATGCTTGATGTGGCGGATTCAGGTGAATATAAACTTGACGGAGTTCCCATAAAGGACCTTAACGAAACCAAGGCCGCAAAATACCGTAATAAATTCTTGGGATTTGTTTTTCAATCCTTCAATCTGATCAATTATAAGACAGCGCTCGAAAATGTAGCGCTACCGCTTTACTATCAACGAATCCCACGGAAGGAACGACAGGAAAAGGCATTGAAATATCTCGAAATGGTTGGGTTAAAGGAGTGGTCGCATCACCTTCCAAATGAACTTTCCGGAGGCCAAAATCAGCGGGTGGCAGTTGCTAGGGCGATGGCCTCGGAACCCAAGGTAATATTGGCCGATGAACTAACAGGAGCTCTAGATAGTACTACTTCCTATGAAGTGATGGAACTTGTTCAGGAAATAAATGATCAGGGAAATACTATTCTTGTCGTTACCCACGAAGATGATATCGCTCACATGTGCAAGAGGATTGTCTATCTAAAAGACGGAGTAATCATAAAAGATGAAAAAGTAAAGCAAGTTAGGGCATCAGAATATGTTTAGCAGGGACAATTGGAAGGAAATATTCGAAACTATTCAAAAGAATAAATTGCGTACGTTCTTATCGGGATTTACCGTTGCTCTGGGAATTCTAATATTTGTCTCTTTGGTAGGATTGACCAACGGTCTCCAAAATACATTCGATGAGTTTTTCAATGATGATTCAACCAATACATTCTTTATTTTTCCTGGGCGTACATCCATGCCATATAAAGGTTATAAATCGAACCGACAAATCGAATTTGATAATAGTGATTTAGCGGATATTGAAAAGAACTTCTCATTATTTGTACAATATGTATCGCCAAGAATTGATCGTAGTGGACTGGTGAAGTATAAGAATGAATCTAATAATTATACAACTAGAGCCGTAAGTGAGTCCTATCAATTTGCAGAGAAGACCATTATGATGAAGGGAAGATATTTAAATCTTGATGATATTAAAGGGAAAGCCAAATATGCTGTAATTGGTAGGTTGGTTGAGCAAGATTTGTTCAATGATGAAGATGCAATTGGTGAATATATTGATATTGCAGGAAGTGTTTTTAAGGTTATTGGCGTTTTTCAGGATGATGCAGGGGATGATGAGGAACGTAGAATTTATATTCCTTATACCACTAGACAATTGATTGAAAAGAATACGGACAAGATCAACCAAATTGTTGTTGGATTCAAACCAGAAATCGGGTATGCTGGTGCAATGGCCTTTGACAAGAGTTTGGACAAGTTTTTAAGGGATAAAAAGTATATCAGTCCAGATGATCAAAATGGGATATATATTCGAAATGTAATGGATCAATATGAGCAAAACCAACAATTTGCAGGTGTTTTGGCTATTATTGGCGGAGCAATAGCATTTGGTACCATTTTGGCTGGGATCATTGGCATTAGTAATATTATGGTTTTTGTGGTTAAGGAGCGGACAAAGGAATTGGGAATCCGAAAAGCTCTGGGTGCTACCCCAAGAGCTGTGGTTAGTTCAATATTGTTGGAATCGACTTTCATTACAACTATTTCAGGTATTTTCGGGATGATTTTGGGTATGGCGATTTTAAGCTCTATGGGCGAAAAATTAAAGGATTATTTTATTACCAATCCTTATATAAATTTAGGATTGGCAATTTTCGCTACGATTTTATTAATCGTATGTGGTGCAATAGCTGGTTATATACCGGCCAGACGTGCTGCAAGAATTAAACCAATTGTGGCATTAAGAGACGACTAGTATGGGATTCTTATTTGATAGAAATACTTGGCAGGAGATTTTTGGTTCTATTGGTAAAAATAAAACCAGGACCATTATTACAATGATCGGGGTGCTTTGGGGGATATTCGTATATATAGGTCTTTCAGGTGCGGCACAAGGAATGGATAACGGTTTTGAAAAGGTGTTCAAAACGGTCTCAATGAACAGTATGTTCGTTTGGGGACAGAGCACTAGTAAACCATATGATGGCTTTAAGACAGGTAGGCAAATGCAATTAAAGTTAGACAATGTAACTGAGTTGCAAAACAGGATTCCCGAAATACAATACATTGCTCCACGTATTACATTGGGCAATTTTGGTTCAGATCCGGTTTATACTGTTCGTGGACAAAAATCTGGAACCTATACCATAAACGGAGATTACCCTGTGTATACCAAGATAGCAACCAAGAAAATATTTGATGGTGGTAGGTTCATTAATGATGAGGATATTGACCAAGCTCGGAAAGTTTGCGTTATTGGAGAACGAAACTTAAAGGAATTATTTGAAAAAGATGAAAATCCAGTCGGTCAGTATATTCGCATCGGAAGTGTATATTTTCAAGTAATTGGTGTCCACAAAATGGTACAGGGCGTTAGTTTTGATAATGATAGTGATATTTTCATTCCCTTTTCCACGTATAGAAAGCTATATAATTCTGGTGAAAATATTGGCTATATGTGTATTGCCGCTTATGATGATGTTGATGTGGTACAGGTAGAAAAAGATGTCAAATCGATTTTAAGAGGTATCCATAGGGTAGATCCTGAGGATGAAAGGGCGTTCGGTTCTTTTAATTTGGGGGAGATGTTCGGCAGAATTTCAGGCTTTGCCAAGGGATTGACTTTTGTTTCGCTTATTGTGGGTATTGCTACAATTTTGGCGGGCGTTATCGGGATTGGGAATATCCTTTTGATTTCGGTTAAGGAACGTACAAAAGAATTGGGAATTCGCAGGGCGTTAGGTGCCACTCCAACAGAAGTAAAATCACAAATTATTTTAGAATCCGTATTCTTAACTGTTTTGTCAGGTATTATCGGGATAATATTAGGAGCGGGGGTCTTGAGCATAATAAATAATATGACAAAAGATATTGATTTCCCATATACCAATCCCACGGTCCCTATACCTTATGTTTTAGGAGCTTTGGCCATTATGGTGATATTGGGGACTTTAATAGGATTGATACCAGCGCAACGTGCAGTAAGTATTAAACCAATAGATGCATTAAGAGAAGAATAAACAAACAACAAACCAATATTTAAATTAACACATATTAAAATGAACAAGTATTTAAAATATTCATTGATTGGGGTTTTGGTGCTAGGTGCACTATGGGCAGCGGTATTTTTTATAAAATCGAATAGTAAATCTGCCGTCACCTATGAGACTTCAAAACCTTTCATTTCAAATATTGAAAAGAAAACTGTAGCCACAGGAAAAGTAATACCAGAAGATGAAATTGAAATTAAACCCCAGATTTCTGGTATCATTGAGAAAATCTTTATGGAAGAAGGTGAAATGGTTAAGGCAGGTGATCTTATTGCCCGCATAAAGGTAGTTCCTAATGAGCAATCTTTAAATCAATCACGTGGACGTGTAAGAAACGCAGAATTGGCCTTGAACAATGTTAAAATTGAATATGATAGAAATAAGGCCTTATTCGATAAGGGTGTTATTTCTAGTCAAGATTTCAACAGTCTGCAATTGCAATATGATCAAGCGCAGCAAGAGCTTACCAACTCCCGATCAGATTATCAGATTATTAGAAGGGGTTCCGCTGGAGGCTCTGCAACTGCCAACACAAATATTAGGGCGACAGTAAATGGGACTATTCTGGAAATTCCTGTTGAGGAAGGCGACCAGGTAATTCAAAGTAACAACTTTAATGATGGTACTACCATTGCCTCGATTGCTGATCTGACTAAAATGATATTTGAAGGTAAAGTTGATGAAGGCGAAGTAGGAAAATTGCAAGTAGGGACAGCATTAAAGATTAGTCTTGGGGCTGTTGAAGGAAAAGAATTGGATGCAAAGTTAAGATTTATAGCCCCGAAAGGTGTAGAGGAAACTGGAGCCGTACAATTTAAAATTGAAGGTGATGTGGAAGTGAATGACAGTATATTTATTCGAGCTGGTTATAGTGCGAATGCGTCGATGATACTAGAGAAAAAAGATAGTGTATTGGTTATTTCTGAAGCCTTGTTACAGTTTGATAAGAAGACAGAAAAGCCTTATGTAGAGGTGATAGTTGGTAGTGCAGAGGATCAAAAATTTGAACGTAAGGATATTGAAATTGGAATTTCCGATGGGGTTAATGTTGAAATTGTTTCCGGTATTACAGAAGAGGATGAAGTCAAACAATGGAATAAGACCGAGCCAATCAAAAAAGGCGATGATGAAGAAGGCGAAGAGGACGAAGAGGACGAAGATTCAGAAAAAAGTGACGAATAAGTAACATCAATCAAATAAATAATCAAGAAAAAATCAACAAATGAAACTTAAACTGACAGCGATTTTAATTGTTTTGTCATTCGGGATTACTACGGCACAACAAAAGAAATGGACATTGGAAGAATGTGTTTTTTATGCCGTTGAAAACAACCTGACCATAGAACAATTTGAATTGGATTTGGAGAATGCCGAGATCGATAAATCGGATGCTCTGGGTAATTTTCTCCCTAATCTGAATGCCTCAACAAGTGGATCAAGTAATACGGGATTTTCGATAAATCCAACTACAAACGCGCCAACTACGAGCACCGCATATAATGTAAATGGTGGTATAAGTTCAAATGTGACTTTGTTTGATGGCCTAAGGAACGTTCACCAAATGAATAAGGCTAAGCTCAGTGCCATCGCAAGTCAATACCGCTTGGATAATTTGAAGGATGATATTCGTTTGAATGTGGCTAATTCCTATTTACTGGTACTTTCGAACAAGGAGTCCTTAAAGGTGTTTAGGGCCCAATTTGCGGTAACCGAACAAGATTTAAAGCGTACTAAGGAATTGGTTGAATCAGGTGTTGTACCCAAAGGGGATTTATTGGAAATTGAAGCGACTGCTGCAAACCAAGAACAGCAAATTGTTAATGGCGAGAGTTTGGTCTTGATTTCTAGAATCAACTTGGCGCAACTTCTACAGATAACCGATTATGAGAATTTTGATATTGCCGATGAGTCTTTTGATATTCCTCCATCGGATATCCTGAATAATTCCGCTAAAGTGATTTTTGATAAAGCACTTAGTTTTCGAAACGATATCAAGTTTTCACAGGCGACTGTAGATTTGGCCAAAAAAGACTTGGATATAGCTAAGGGTGCTGTATATCCGACGCTTTCGGGATTTATGCAATATGGCACCAGGTATTCGGATGTTACGGTTATTCCTGATATCAATGGAGTGCCCTATACTCCGAGTTTCAAAGACCAATTATGGATCTTTGATGGTGTTTCATATGGTATGCAATTAAACGTACCTATATTCAACGGATTTAGCACAAAGAACAATATTAAACGATCAAAAATCAGTCTAGAAAAGGCCAAACTTCAGTTCGAGCAGGATAAGCTTGATTTGGAATCGAATATTCAGCAGGCATATGTTGATGTCACTACTTTCTATAAGGCTTGGGAGGCAGCTGAAAAAACCTTGGAGGCAAGACGATTGGCTTATCAATATTCTAAGGAGAGGTTTGATGTTGGTTTGATGAATGCCTTCGATTTTAGTCAGTCACAATCTAGAGTTGATAATGCCGAGGCAGATGTAATACGAACAAAATATAATTACATTTTTAGACTTAAAATATTGGAATACTATTTTGGTATTCCAATTTCGTTGAATTAGACAATCGATATTTTTAAAATAAAGAACCCATCATTTTAATTAGTGATGGGTCTTTTTCTTTATAGACCTAATAGCTATATCTTTGCCGGCTATGGCACTAATTCTAAATTTAGAGACTGCAACAACCAATTGCTCTGTTTCCTTAGCGCAAGATGGTGGGATTTTGGCAATCAGAGAACACAATACGCCTAATTATTCACATTCCGAGCAATTACATGTTTTTATTCAAGAAGTCTTAAAAAAGGCTTCATTAGACATGAATGATTTAGATGCTGTAGCTGTTAGTAAAGGGCCTGGTTCATATACTGGTTTACGCATTGGGGTTTCTGCTGCGAAAGGTTTGTGTTTTGCATTGGATATTCCATTAATCTCAATTCCAACCTTGTCAATTATGGCTGAACAGGCTAAAGACTCTAAGACTGATTATATTATACCAGTATTGGATGCCCGAAGATTGGAAGTATATTCCGCTGTTTTTGATAATTCCCTTTCGCAAGTGAAAGAAACATGTGCCGAGATTATTAATCAGGATTCGTTCAAAGAATTTAGTTCAAAAGGGAAGGTTTTGATAGTGGGCAGTGGAGCACAAAAATGCAAAGAACTACTATTAGACCAAAAAGTGGATTTTGATACTACTATCGTTCCATCATCCAGGGAAATGGGCCTACTGTCTTTTAATAAGTTCAATGAAAATGACCTGGAGGATGTTGCTTATTTTGAGCCTTATTATTTAAAGGATTTTATACTTCAGGGGAAAAAATAGGATTCTTTCTTCTAGTACGATAACTAAACTCACAAAAAAAAGCGCCCTCTGACTTAGGACGCTTTGCAATTAGTTTCTATTGAAATTATTTTACTTCGAATGTGATTTTCACGTTAACACGAAAATCAGAGATCTCTCCATCTTTTACGCTTGCACTTTGGTCTTGGATATAAACTGAACGAATGTTTTTAACGCTTTTTGATGCATGCGAAACTGCATTTTTTGCGGCATCTTCCCAACTTTTATTGGAATTGGCCAATACTTCGATTACTTTTAAAACTGACATAATTAGTGTATTTATTGTTTCCTTAAAATTAACAAATAAAAAGAAAGAAGACTACGGTTAAACCCAAAAATCATCCGTTTAAGGCAACGACCTCATTTACCTTGTCCCCCATCATATTCTTGAGCATGGTTTCAATCCCATTTTTCAAGGTAAAAGTTGATGATGGGCATCCACTACAAGCCCCCTGCAAAATAACATTCACCGTTTTACTGTCCTCTTCGTAAGATTGGAAAAGAATGTTTCCGCCATCACCTGCAACTGCCGGTTTAACATATTCTTCAAGAATATCGATTATTTGTTTAGAGGTGGCGTCAAGTGTCTCATAGTTTAATTGGGCTTTTGGCGTATCAGCATTTTTATGGGCAATACTGTTTTCAGAAACTGCCTCATTGCCTTCAGCTAAAAAGTCTCTTACCATTTCTCGCAACTGCATTGTAATATCATCCCATTCGGCAACATCGAATTTACTGATTGATACATAGTTCTCATCAAGGAACACTTCTTTAACAAAGGGTAGTTGAAACAATTGTGAAGCTAATTTAGATTCTTTGGCTTCCTCAATATTCTTGAACTCGAAAGCAGCAGGTACAATTCGCATATTCGAGACGAACTTCATCACTGCAGGGTTCGGAGTTACTTCCGCGTATACAGTAACCGGAAGTTTTCTTCCTTGGGCTTCTTCAATGACAACAGCTGCACCTGTATTCAAATATTCAACAAGTTGTTGCGCAACCTCGTCCTTTACATCTGCCCATTCAACAATATCAAAGCGTTCAAGCCCTATAAAGTTGCCAGATATATAAACAGTTTTTATGAATGGAAGATGGAATAATTGTTGTGCCAAAGGCGAATTCTTCGCCTCATCTATGTTCTTAAACTCGTAATTTGTGTTTTTAGTAATGAAATGATTGGTCTCAAATTTAAGAACCGCTGGGTTATTAGTTTGCTTGGCCGTTATCGAGTACTCTTTCATACAATTTGTTTTTTTGCTAAAATACAAAGTTATTCCTAGTATATTGCTATATAATAATGTGTCAATTCAACCGTTATATGTTATGTTTAGTCGGTATTAAATAGAAATCCCCAACATCTATATGAAACTTAGGTTCGTGCTAATGTTCGCTTTACTAGCTTTTGGCTTTAGGTCAATTGCCCAGGAAGGCGTCCCAGTATATTTTGATTATTTATCGGATAATTACTATTTAGTACATCCTTCGATGGCCGGTATAGGTGAGGGGGGCAAAATAAGGGGGACCATTAGAAAGCAATGGTTTTCTGTTGATGAGGCACCCAACTTACAAACTCTCAATGCACATTTTAGATTAGGGGATAGCCCAAGCGGTGTGGGGGCCATATTTTTCAATGATGCCAATGGATATCATTCGCAGACTGGATTGAAAATGACCTATGCCCATCATTTAAAATTAGGGGGTGATGTCCGATTTTTGAATCAACTTTCATTTGGATTAAGCGGTGGTTTGTTGCAAAGTAGTTTGGATGAGTCCGAATTCCGTTCAGTGATTCCTGATCCAATAATTACTGGAGGTAAAAATAGTGTGAGTTATTTTAATGTAGACCTTGGGATGTCTTATAACCTAATGGAGTTCTATGCCCACTTTTCTGTATTGAATGCTCTAGGAAGTGGAAGGGATTTATATACTGCTATTGAATTTGATAATCTTAGGAGATATCTATTATCCGCAGGATACATTTTCGGCAAAAATGAATGGCAATACGAACCATCGGTTCTATTACAGCTGACCGAATTCACTGAGGAAAAAACGATTGATATCAACGGTAAAGTATATAAGGATGTTGATTTTGGAAGGATCTGGGGCGGAGTTTCATACCGAAGAAGTTTTGATGGTGCCCAGTTCTTGGTAGATGGTTCTTTTGGCGAACAGCGTTTACAATTGATTACGCCAATAATCGGTGCGAACATTAATAACTTTATGGTATCGTATAATTATTCCTATCAAATGGGTGACATTCGTTTTGATAATGGTGGTTTTCACCAAATTACGGTGGGCTATGATTTTGGTCAGTCAGAACGTAGATATGATTGTTATTGCCCAGCTGCACAGTAACATTGCCAAACGCTGAACGCCATACGCAATTTATGAAAACGTATGACGTAAAGCGAATCGCAATCATTCTATTCCCACTTGTAGTTTTTCTTCTCTGCTTGTTTTTTAATCGCCTCGAGCATGGCATTTTCTAACTCACCTTTCGCATTTTCTTTTTGGTTTTTTGCAATGAAAGCCTCGCGTTTTGCATTAAATTCTTTTATCTCTATTTGAATTTTGTTGCGTTGAACTTTCTGTTCTTCGATATAGTTTTCAATTTGGGCTGTTGATTTATTCTTCAATGCTGCAGGCAATTGATCTTTTTTGATTTTGGATACGTCAAAATCTTTGTCCTCGGAAGCATCAACCAAATCCCAAGAGGAATTTTGATATAATCTTGAACTCTTGCTCACTGCACGTTTTACGGCAACGGCTTCTTCCAATTCCATGGCATTGTCATCTTGTACTGATTGCAGCTCCATTTTTGATGCTCCCATTGCCCCATAGCCAATGTAAGTTTTGTTCAATTTAGAATTAAGTTTTATGATTATATCGTCATAGGGAGTATCAATGTGTACTACATGTCTGTTGTGATCAATCGCCATGTATTCGCCTCCGGTCATGGTAGCGCCCCTTTTCCAATCTGTATTAATTCCTTGCTGATAGTCACCACAGAATATGGTGTTAACGATTACGTCTTTCTCTTTAGCATTTGTAACGGCATCCTTATAGTTTAATTTACCTTGTGTAAAAGGTTCGTTCCCGGCAATAAAGATCATTTTTAGATTATCCCGGTTTTTCCCCCAATTCAATTGCCTTAAAGAGGTATGGATGACCTGTCCGCAATATTCTTCACCACCGTTTGTGGTCAAGGAAAATAATTTTTCGGATATCTCATCCAGATCATTGCTAAAATCAAGAACCTGCTGAATATACCCTTCACGTGATGAAAGGTTATCATTACCGTACTGGTAAAGTGCTATTTGCAAATTCGGTCGGGAGTCATTGCCACATTTGGCATGCGTAAATTTGTTCACAATGTCCCAAAGTTGGGACTTAGCCTGGTTTATCAAACCATCCATACTGTTGCTTGTATCTAATAACAAGGCAATTTTCACGGTATTATTTGATGTTTTTTCAACCACATCCTTGAATTTAGCTTCTGCGATAATTGGATTCTTTGTTGTTCGTTTTGCTGTTAATTCACAACCATAAGTTGTATTGACTGTAAGTGCCAAAAGGCACATTCCTAAGAATTGATTTAAATTTTTCATCGCTGATTTCTTTAATGTTTATGGTGTAAAAGTATGTTCAAACTAATCCTTAAAAAACCTGGAATGAGTTAAGTGCTCCTTTGAATGAGTTAATGGGCCAGCTTGCTTCGTAAACGATGAAATTCGAAGGAAATAACAACGTTTTTAGGCTTTTAAGCATTTTTTATTGCCATATAAATCAGCTAAGTTTACGTTGTGTTTGAAGAATTATGAACAAGATTTATCATATAGCAATTGTTTTATTAATAGGCACTTTCACCTGTTTCTCTCAGGTTTCAGAGCGTATTAGTGAAATGCAGATAAAGGGTTCTGTAAAAGGACAGGTAAACAAAATTCCGATTTCGGGGGTTGAGGTTTCTACTAATGCTGGGGAATACACTTTAACAGATGGGTTGGGGGAGTTTAGGATTTCTGTGGCAATTGGTGATGAACTGGTTTTCGAGAGCCCGCAATTTGAAACAGTCCGTCATATTATAAGAAGTAGTGAGGATGTTGATGTATTGGTCAAGGATTTTTCGGAAACCGATCAAGGTGCATTTGGACGAAGCAAAAGTGTTGAAGGCAGGGTTTCATTGCATAAAGCATATCTAGATTCGGCTAATTCGTATAAAAAGACCAATATAGAGTCTAGTATTGATTTTATTACAAAATCAATTGCCCATTTGGGCAAAAGAGGAAACAAAAAAGAACTTTCCCAATCCTTGACCACTTTAGGTGAGGTCTACCTTTATCATAAACATTATGATCTTGCCATATCCAGTTTTTCAGATGCTTTGGAAGCGCAGAACGCTACAAGAACGACTTTTTTATTAGGAAAGTCCTATGTGTTGAATGGCGATTTTGAAAATGCGAAAACCACCTTGGATCCATTGGAAAAAGTTAAGAATATGGTGCCATTTCAAAAAGTTGAAATAAATGAGTATTTAGGGGATGCCTATTTAGGATTGGGAGATATAGACAAAGCGGTAGCCTTTTATGAGGAAGGATTGATAATAGCTGAGAAAAATCAGATTACTCCAAAGGTGACAGACCTAAATTCCAAAATAGCCGATGCATATGTAAAGGATAATAGAAGTATAGAGGCTGAAGGCTATTACACCAATTCGTTGCAACTTGCCGAAAGACAGGCCCCACAACGATCAATTCAAGAAAAAGAGAAGGTGGCCGATTTCTATAATAAAAAAAGTAGGTTCGATGAGGAAATTCAAATGCGTAAGGAGAGTTTGAATGAACTTGAAGGATTATCTCCTGAGACAAAAAGGGCTAAAAACAAAAAGGTTTCACCTGATTCAATTACCTCACAGCGCATTAACTACAAAATTGCAAATGCCTACATAGCACAGGACAATTACGATGAGGCCATTACCTATCTTCAAAAAAGTATCGTTGAGGCAGATAGCGATGATGACCTGATAATTCAAAAAGATGCTACTAGAAAACTTTCTGAAGTCTATGAACACAAAGGAGAAGTCAATAAGGCTTTTGAAACCTATCAGGATTATGTCGCGGTGGTTGACACCTTATATATCCGTAAGGAACAGGAAATAGCTCAAGCTGCTCGCTTTAACCGTGAAATAGCATCAAAACAAAGTCGAATAGCAGGCTTGGAACAGGAGCGAGAGCTGTCGCAAAGCAAATATGACTTGGCTGTTGCGGGTCAACAATTGGAACAGGAAAGTAATAAAAGAAAGAATTGGGTCATTTACTCCCTACTTTTTGGAATGTTACTTACGGGTTTAGCTGCATTCTTCTTTTATAGAAGCAATCGTCAACAAAAATTGGCCAATAATCTCTTAGCCCTAAAATCATTACGGTCACAAATGAATCCACATTTTATTTTCAATGCTTTGAATTCTGTGAACAATTTTATTGCTAAAAGCGATGAACGGAGTGCCAATAGGTATTTGAGTGATTTTTCAGCCTTAATGCGGGCCGTTTTGGAAAATTCGGAAGAAAATTTTATTCCTTTATCGAAAGAATTGGAATTGATAGGGCTTTATGTGAAACTAGAACATTCCCGTTTTCCGGATAAGTTTGATTATCAGATAAATGTTGATGAAACTGTCGATATTGATAGTTTTCAAATTCCGCCCATGCTATTGCAACCCTATATAGAGAATGCAATTTGGCATGGTTTACGCTACAAAAAGGATAAAGGCAATCTGAATGTAAATCTTGACTATGTAGATACGAATTCCCTACGAATAATCATTGAGGATGATGGTATAGGAAGGAAAAAGTCCGCCACTTTAAAGACTCAAAACCAGAGAAAACAAAAATCCAAGGGTATGGGTAATATCAGAAAAAGAATTGCCATTTTAAACGATATGTATAAAGACAAGGTAGATGTGCACATAACAGATTTGGGCGATGACGGAAAGGGAACCAGGGTTCTATTTACCTTAAAAAAAGATTGATGAACTTAAAAGCACTTATTGTTGAAGATGAGGCGAATAGTAGGGAAATACTTCGAAACTATTTGTCAAAATATTGCGCTGATGTAACTATCAAGGGAGAGGCAGCCTCAATACAAGAAGCCATTGAACTCATAAAGAAAAATGAGTTGGATTTGATTTTTTTGGATGTTGAAATGCCTTATGGCAATGCTTTTGACCTGTTGGAACAATTGCCAGAAAGGACTTTTGAAACTGTCTTTGTAACAGCATATAACCAATATGCGATAGATGCCTTAAACAATCATGCGGCTTATTATTTAATGAAACCCATTAATATTGATGAGTTGATCAAAGCTGTAGATTATGTTGCGGAGATTAAATCCAAGGAAGATGCGCTTGTGGGTAAGGTGTTGCATCCCAAATTGCCACAGGTGGAAGGCAAGATTACCTTACCGCAATTAGATGGTTTTCAAGTGTTGAACGTGGCCGATATCCTGTATTGCAAGGCAGATGATAATTACACCGAAATCTATCTGGAAAATAAAAGGATTTTAGTCAGCAAGACCTTAAAATATTTTGAGGAAGCCCTGTCCCAATTTCCGTTTGCGAGAATACATAAGTCGTATTTGGTAAATGTAAATGAGGTGGTTAAATATAAAAAAGGTAAGGGGGGAAGCGTCGTTGTCTCCAATGGCAAGGAACTTTCGGTCTCCGCTTCTAAAAAGAAAGACTTATTGGCTTATTTTTGATGTCCATAAAAATTCAAGTTATGCTTATAAAATCAGTAAATGGGAAGGCTCCAAAAATAGGGGAGGATTGTTTTATTGCCGAAAATGCCACAATAGTTGGTGAAGTCACTATGGGGAAACAATGTAGTATTTGGTTCAACGCGGTAGTACGTGGCGATGTGCATTTCATAAAAATCGGCGACAAAGTAAATGTACAGGATGGCGCGGTTATACATTGTACCTATCAAAAATATCCTACTACCATTGGTAATAACGTATCCATAGGGCATAATGCCCTTGTACATGGCTGTACTATAAAAGATAATGTCTTGGTAGGTATGGGGAGCATAATCATGGATGATTGCGTCGTGGAAAGTAATAGCATCATTGCGGCAGGTGCGGTAGTGACCCAAGGAACCCATGTACCCTCAGGAACTGTATTTGCAGGGATGCCTGCAAAGAAAATAAAGGATATAAGTCCAGAATTGAGTTCTGGTGAGATAGATAGGATTGCCAATAATTATGTAAAATATTCTGGCTGGTTTAAGGAAGATTGATTAAA
>JAAETN010000144.1 GCA_024228355.1 Maribacter sp.
ATAAAAGCGTTGTTCGCTTACCTCTTTTAGAAATGCTGTTAATTGAAATGCCTCTTCTTCCGCAATAACGTGGTTTTGATAAGAAATTTTCATTTGAGGAAAGGGGAGCCCAACAATCATGCCTTCAATACCCGCTTTTCCCAATCTTTCGTACGCATCCGTTAAATCAACGGCCAATTCTCCTCCAGGGATATACCCATGTTTATTAACATGGTGACACGAGATGCAGGAAGGCCCTCCATTTTCAAATCTTTGCACACCGGAAAACAAATCCTGGCCTATTATGATGTCTTCTTCAGTTGGTTCAAAAGGAGCTTCAACTTCTTCGACCGTTTCAACGGCGGCCACATCGGATTTCGCCGGACTCACACTTATTATGTACTCAAAAACCAAATCTATTTCATTATCCGACAACATCTGGTCGGGCATTAATAGCTTATTGTACTCTTCGAATATTTTCACTGCTTCGGCATCTCCGCTATTAATAAAAGTTTGGGATGATTTTACAAACTTTGTAAACCATTCTTTGGTTCGCTTATCATGTATATTCGCTAATCCAGGACCAATCAGTTTCCTAGCTGTCGTTGTGTGACAGGCGGCGCAGGTAGATTTAAAAATACTTTCGCCGTCTTGCGCTATCGATGACATACTTAGCGTTAAAAAGAAGGCCAATAAAACAGAGGTGGAAGTAGTACGACTCATTGCAATGACATATTTTATATACGTGATAAATTTAACAATTCCTTAGGGATTAAGAATAGGTTTTTTTAAAATCCAGATTATTTATATTGATTATAAATAATAAAGGTCTTTTTGTCTTTTATTATTAGAACTTTAGGTTGAAATACCTTAAAAAAATAATCAAAGTTCAAATACCTTGCGCATCAAATCTAGGTAATCAAAAGATATTTTTCCGGCCATCAATTAGGTTTCAACCTTTTTTAACAAAAAATAGTTATGAACTGTACGCCCATAACAATTATAATTGCTTTGAATACAATTCAAAATTCATCGTTGACGCAAATAATTTACAGAAATTGAGGCTGTGGGTTTTCATAGATTGATAGACCAAAAGAGGAAAATTTACCATACAAGGTACATTGATCTCATCTTTATTAATTGTATATAACCATACTAGGTATACCAAATAAAATAATCCATATATTTTAATAAAAGATGAAAAGATCTTTATATATAGTGAAATTTATGTAATTTGCCGCCAATTACTGGAATCCCATTTTTTCCTAGGTAGAACCTTCATTAGTTACTTGAGTTTTGTAAAACTATAATCAATTTTCATGAAGTACCAAAATCGTCAACATTATAAAGAAGGGCAGCTGTTGGATAATTAATGATTTATTATGGCTAATCATAATCTAAAAACGGGAGATCATTTATCTCCAAAATCCATTCTAATCTGGAGAATTGTCCAAACTTTGGTTTGGCTGGTTGGGGTGTTGATTATTTTTAATTTGATTTTTTATCCAACTCTCGGCATTCATCTTTTTTGGAATATATTGATCCCAATTGCACCCTTATTGTTGGTTGTTGCCACGGGTTTGTGGAGAAATATTTGCCCAATGGCATCAACTGCATTGTTTCCAAGGCATATGGGATTATCAAAAAGAAAGAAGTTAACGCTGGCAGAAATAGGAAAATTGAATCTGATTGCCATAATTGCCTTGTTTGTACTCGTTCCTTTACGTCATGCTATTTTTAACTTGGACGGATGGGCCACAGCATGGTTGATATTATCATTGGGCTTCATCGCTGTTATCGTGGGCTTGCGTTATGAATGGAAAAGTGCATGGTGTTCAGGCTTATGTCCGGTACATCCAGTGGAAAAATTGTACGGGCTAAAAAATAAACTGAGATTGCCCAATGCCCATTGCGACCAATGCCACCGCTGTTTAGCGCTATGTCCAGACAAAACCCCCGGTATCCATCCGCTGTCATCGAAAAAAACAACTTCCCATAAAATAGCGGGATTCCTAACAGTCGGTGCGTTTCCCGGATTTGTCTGGGGTTGGTTTCAGGTCCCTGACTACAGTGGTATAATAGGGATTTCGGAGCTTATCACAATCTACAAATTCCCCTTATTGGGCCTTCTTGTAACAAGTGCTTTATTCTTGGTTTTGAAAAGGTTTTTAAAGGATAAGACCTTAATAGCTATTTTTTCTGCGGCGGCCGTTTCCTGTTATTATTGGTTCAGGTTACCAGCCTTGTTCGGATGGGGTCTTTTTCCAGGAGATGGAATGCTTGTTGATTTAACGGGAGTATTACCTGAATGGGTTATAACTGTCTTGGTCGTTGTAATCACATTTTTCTTTTTTTGGTGGATTGTATTTAGTAGACAAGGTAAAATCAGTTGGGTTATTAGACCTGCCTATGCTTTGGAAGGAGTAAATTTTGGAAAAAATATGTATAATAAGGATAATGAATGAAATGCAATACCAATAAGGTAGGAATCATTACCGAATTAATTACTCCTTAAAAGCATCAAAATCCCTTAAAGATAGCACCGTTCCGGATTTTTTAATTTCCTCAGCCCATTGAAGAATGGTCTTATCCCTAAAATCTTCTAGAATTCTTTGTTTAAATGGTGTCACGATAGAATGTACCGGGCAGGGATTTTCATCATCGCATTTTGACAATCCTAAAAAGCATTGACTAAATTTTTCTGTCCCATCTATGCTCTTTATAATATCCCAAACCGACTTTTCCTTATTTTTTTTGGATAAAAAAAATCCGCCATTTGGACCCTTTGTTGAAGATACCAGTTTGCTTCTGGTCAATTGCTGTAATAATTTAGCTAAAAAAGGTTGGGGGGTATCTAAATCCTCAGCTATTTTTTTTACTCCAATTTTCTTGGTCTCATCGGTATATAACGCTAGATAAAGCATTGAACGAATAGTATATTTGCAGGCATTGGATAACATTAAATCTATTTAGTCCATAAAGATAAGTAAAAGATGTATTTGTCTTTTAATTATGTTTGATTCTTTAGAAATGTTATGTGCAAAGTGTTTCAAAAAATGAAGAGGATGGTATCATATATTCAAACCTTATATTGTAATTAGTGACCAAAAAAGAAATCTTAATTTTCACTATTACACAAACAAATTGGGACAACTAAATTCCTTTAAGAAAAAAAGATTTAGACTTCAATTTGGAGAATTTACATCTTTCTTAACTTTTCGAAATAGATATAAATTCTAATTTAGAAAAAATTAATATAATGATATTATGTTTTCAGGCCAAGAGAAATTGTTCGTTCATCTGGGTGCAGCGTCCAATACCCGATGCATCATCTCAAGTTTCTTTTTTATAATCTTTTCGTTTACCGAGGCGTAGCCCATAACAAGCCCTGAACTTAAGGAATTTCCTATAAAATAATTACTGAAAGGGTGGGCTGTAATTCCCTTTTTTGCAAGAATGGAAGATGTTAAAATATCGCTAAAAGGCTGTCGATCTTTAGCAATAATATGTAGTCCTAAAGGATTGGATTCGAGGATAAAACGATTGGCAAATTTGTCTTCGAAATGTTGAACAAACATTTGTTTTCTCAAAATACTGGTTTCAATTACCTTTCGTAAATGCTTATTCAAATAATCTCTCTCAATAAAAGTACTTAAGGTTTTTTGCATTGAAGGAGGAACAAAACGGCTTGATTGTTCATATAAGGCTCTGATTGCATCTAATAGATAATATGGAACAATCATATAGCCCATACGAATGGAAGGGTGCAATAATTTATTAAAAGTCCCGAGATAAATAACCCGTTCTTGTCCGTCTAATCCATATATAGATGTAAGCGGTTTTTCCCAATTACTGAACTCATGATCATAGTCATCCTCAACAATAAAAGTATTTTCTTTATTTGCCCATTTTAACAATTCCATTCTTCTCTTCATACTCATTTTTATACCGGATGGGTATTGGTTCGAAGGAGTTGTATAAACAAGTTTAGGATTTTGACATTTTATTGATGCAACGGAAATACCTTCCTCGTCAATATGGGTAGAAAAGATTTTTGCCCTGAGACTATTGAACAAACTATATGCGTGTGGATAAGTTGGGTTTTCTATTACTACCCCATCTTTTTTATTGATCAATGCATTCCCAATAAGGAACAGGGAATGTAGAGAACCTGTAGTAATAATAATTTGTTCAGCATCACAATTAATATTTCTATAAATCTTTAAATAATTCGAAATATTTTCTCGGAGACATTCAAGTCCAAAAGTATTCGAATAAGATAATTCGGAAGATCTAATGGTTTTCCAATAATCGTTGGATAATTGCTGCCATTGTTGTACTGGGAAAATATCCAATGGTGGTAAGCCAGGTCGAAAAGCAATTCCCATATTTCCCGTTTTTATGGGTTGTATATTTCTTATAAAAGAAACTCCTCGCTTTGATATTCGAGGATAATTGCCCTGTTCCGTTTGAGCATTTAAGTTAATACGGATTTTTTTATCCTTGGGTGAAGCCACAAAACACCCTGAACCAGGAACTGAATAAATGTATTTTTCCAGAATGAGTATATCATATGCTTTAATAACGGTGCTCCTGGAAATTTTCAGATCTTTTGCCAAAACCCTTGATGGTGGCAATTTGCCGTTCTCTACTAGATCCCTGTTTACAATGGCTTTAACTAGAGCATTATATAAATTCATATATATGTTGCTATACTCCTGTTTAGGGCCAAAACCATAGTTGAATAGTATGTTTTTTACGTTATAATACATGATTGGTATGCTCTATTTTAAAAAATTGGTATGCTTAATATACATCAATAATCAATTAGATTTAATAAAATTTTAAGAAAAATAATTTGAACTCTACGGTTAAATATTGGGTTTATCCAAGCTTAGGACTATTGTCACTTCTATTGTTCGCATGCAATAATTTAATGGTCAAAGGTTATAAAAATCCCGTTGACACTTCAACCAAAAAAATTGTTGCCCAAAATAAACAAACATTCGATCTTGAGGATTTAGGGGTGTTTGCTAGTAATGATTTTGACGGAGGGCGTTTGAATGGATTTGTAAAGTATAACGATAGTACCGCAATCTTAATTGTAAACCCCGAAAACACCCCTATTAACAATAGCGCTTATTATGCTTTTGAAACATGGTCCAATACTTCCAAGCCCTTTTATTTTACTTTTCAGTACCCAAAAGGATACAAGCATAGGTACGTACCAAAATTGAAAATCAATGGTACCTGGAGCCTCATCGATTCTACTGATATTTTTAAGAAGGACAGTATAGTAACCATAAAACTTAATTTGGGCAAATCTAGGATAACTGTCGCTGGGCAAGAGATTCAGTCATCGAATGACGTTAAAAATTGGTATACACGTCTGGTCAAGGGAAAGGAAGGCTCTGTAAGGCTAAAAAGTATAGGAGAATCAAAAATGGGCAGGGATTTGCCGGTTCTTGATTTATACCGAGGCGATGCGAAAAATAAAGAAATAATAGTATTACTAACACGTCAACACCCTCCTGAGGTAACAGGGTATTATGCGTTCCAAAGCTTTTTGTCAACTTTGCTAAGCAATTCAAATATGTCAAAACGGTTCTTGGACAAATACCATATTTTGGCATTTCCCATAGTAAATCCAGATGGTGTTGATATGGGGCATTGGCGACATAATGGAGGAGGGGTGGACACAAACAGGGATTGGTCAATTTACAGACAACCCGAAATAAAACAAATCGTTAAGTATATCGGAAAAACATTGAAGAAGAACAATTCCAAAATTGTTTTGGGTCTGGATTTTCACTCTACTTACCACGATGTTTTTTATACGAATAATATTAGGGAGGGTACCACACTGCCAAATTTTATTGAGCAATGGTTTAGTGCCCTAGAACAGAACATTCCCAACTACAAAGTTAACGAAGCTGCGGCCAACAGTACAAAACCAGTATCTAAAGGTTGGTTTTTGTATGGGCACCAGGCTGTTGGGATTACGTATGAAATAGGAGATAAAACACCTAAAACAAATATTGATCTTTTCGGTGAGGTCTCGGCTAATGAGATGATGAAAATATTACTTGATAAATAATTACTAACTAAACTTAATGAACATGATCAAAAAACAATTTCTTGGTTTCTGCGTATTGCTACTTTCAAGTAGCTTTATATTAGCACAGAACGAGGTAACTGGTACAGTAAGTGATACTTCGGGGCCATTACCTGGTGCTAGTGTCGTGGTTAAAGGAACCTCAAAAGGAACCACTACGGATTTTGATGGAAATTATTCTATAAGTCTATCTAGTGGAGACGCTATTCTTGTTTTTAGTTATATCGGATATTCTGATCAGGAAATCCCGGTCAATAACCAGAACACGATTAATGTAACACTTGAGGAAAGTGCACGGGCACTGGACGAGGTGGTCGTAACCGCTTTGGGCTTTACTGTTGATAGAAAGACCTTAGGGGCAACGTATTCCAAAATTAATGCCGATGATGCCCGACAATCTGGTGAAACCGGAGTTATAAACTCTTTGGCCGGTAAAGCTTCCGGGGTGAAAATATCACGCGCCAATGGCGATCCCGGTGCTGGATCCAGCATTCAAATTAGGGGAGCCAATACTATTGGAGGAAATACGCAACCGTTAATAGTAGTAGATGGTATTGCATTCAGTAATGAAAATGCAAACGGAATTGGAAATGCAGCTACAGGAGGGGTTTCACAACAATCGCGCTTAAATGATATCAATCAAGATGATATTGAGAGTATGACCATTCTTAAAGGTGCCTCCGCAGCGGCAGTTTGGGGGTCGCAAGCAGCCAATGGGGTTATAGTTATTACAACGAAAAAAGGACGTAATAAAGATAAAATCGATGTGTCTTATAATGCTATTATATCTTTTGATGAAATAAGTGATAGACATCCATTACAGACAAATTATGGACAAGGAACAGGTGGAAATTGGGGTCAAAATAATTCTAGGTCTTGGGGTGACAGAATTTCAGATAGAGCTGGAGGAAATGACGAGTTCAATACTTCTGGCCAATACTTTGAAGCCCAAGATGGCTCATTATATTATCCAATTACAGCCAAAAATTCCCAAAGAACTTTCGTTAATGAAAATTTCGACCAAGTTTTTAGAACGGGAAATTCTATAAACCATAGTATAAGCGTGAGTGGAGCAGGAGAAAAAGGGAATATCTATTTGAGTTTTGGAAAATTGGACAATAAAGGAATTATAAAAAGCAGTTTTTATGATAAAATCAATGCTAGTTTAAATGCCACTTATAGATTTAATGATTGGTTATCTATAAAAGGAAAAGCGAATTATATAAATATCAAGTCCAACAGAATTCAACAAAGTTCTAATGTTAACGGGCTATATTTAGGATTATTAAGAAGTGCTCCTGATGTTGATAATAGGGATTATATCGGAACCTATTTCAACAGTGGAGGTACACCCACTCCTTTGCGTCAGCGCTCATACCGTAATACCTATGGTTCAAAAACAAATTCGGCATATAACAATCCAGGGTGGACCGTTAATGAATTGAAAAACCTTAATAATGTAGATAGATACCTTCTCAATCTTGAAACTACTTTTAAACCTACAGATTGGCTTAGTGTAATAGCTAGGGGGGGGGTTGATAACTATATCGATTTTCGTAGTTCTTTCTTTCCTATGTTTTCCTCAGGGTCAACACCGAGTGGAGGGCAATATTATACAGAAAATAGGGATTTAAAGAATTTAACTTTCGATTTTATTGGTCGTTCTAATTTTGATCTGACAGAAGATTTAAATTTATCGTTAACTCTTGGTTATGGGCATAATAATAAAAAAAGAAATTCTATCTATGCTGAAGCCAAAGGATTTATTTTTAATACGCGGCTAAAAGACTTTGAAACTTTGGCTACAGAAGCGAACAGAATAGCACTAAATTCAAAATCGTTCTTTAAGTCTGATCGTTTTTTTGGTGTAGCGGCGTTTAATTATAAGGATGTATTCTTAAATTTTTCGGGTGCTTATGAGACTTTTTCCTCAGCTAGTGAAGGGGTGTTTTATCCAGCCGCCGATGTATCATGGAATTTTTCAGACTCAAAAGTTTTTGAAGACTCATTTTTATCTTCAGGTAAATTAAGAGCGTCTTTTGGTCAAGTGGGAGTGGCGCCACAACGCCACAGATTCAATACCACTTTTGAGGGATTCACCTATGAAGATTACAGTGACCCCATTGATATTACATATTTTGGAGGTGGGTTTAAGTTAAATGACGATTTAGGAAATCCTAATTTAAAGCCTGAAATTAAAACAGAATATGAATTGGGAACCGATTTAACGTTTTTTAATAATCGGTTAGGGTTAAATTTCACATATTATCAGAATGAAATTGACGATGTACTGCTCGATGTTACTTTATCACCTAGTACGGGACACAATAATCAATATAGAAATGCCGGAAAATTAGAAAATAAAGGACTAGAAATAGACTTTAATTTTAAACTGTTACAAAATGAAGAGTACAATCTTTCACTTTTTGGCAATTTTAATAACAACAAAAGTAAAGTATTGGATTTGGCAGGCACAGATGTTGTCTCGTTAGTCGGTGGATCTATTACTTCTGCGGCCATTGTAGGAGAGCCTATGAGTGTATTATATGGAAGTAGAATATTACGTAACTCAGATGGAACTCCCGATTTGGACGCAAATGGATTTTTACAGCAGGATTCTGAACAAGGTGTCATAGGTGACCCCAATCCGGACTGGAGAGGTGGTTTAGGCATGAGCGCAAACTATAAGAAACTTAACTTTAATGTTCTATTCGAAACATCCCAAGGCAATGACTATGCAGAAAGAACACGTTTTATTTTGGGTAATTTCGGGACACATTCCGATGTTGGAAATACAGTATCACCTTCCCAGGATCTTGTAGACGTTAATGGTGATATACACCCTGCTGGCACTCCTACCAGAGGAAATATTGCTGATTTTGGTGCAGGCCCCGTTTTACTTAATGAGCCTTGGTATAGAGGAAGAGGAGGTGGATTCGGCTCTTCTCCAATTAACGAACTAGCTATAAGAGATGCTTCTTGGGTTAGGTTGAGAGAACTTTCTTTAGGGTACACTTTAAATTCTGAAGAATTCAGAAAAAAAACCAAATTATCTTCCATTGACTTTACATTTACAGGTAGAAACTTGGCATTATGGTCAGACGTTGTAGGTGTAGACCCAGAAATCAATCAAAGTGGAGTCGCAAATGGATTTGGAATAGATTACTTTACAAATCCAACGACTAAATCATTTGTGTTTTCAATAAAATTAAACTATTAAATTTTGACATATAAAATCATGAAAAAAATTAACTATATAATAGTTGCATGTAGTCTTATATTTTCTGGATGCGATTATGGGGAATTAAACGAGAACCCCAATGAGCCTACACAAGTTCCAGAAATTCTAGTAATAACAGGGACGATGTTAGCGGATATCGCTATTAATGCAAGTCATGTACAACGTATATCCGGAATGTGGTCAGGTCAATATAAAGGTGAACAAAATCTATACGGGGCCTTACACGGATACGAAATATCTACAGAAGAATCCAATTCATCTTGGGCATATTTATACAATGGTATTTTGGCCCAAAATGATGTTATCCAAGAAGGCCTATCAGATGATTTGCTTATCGTAGGAATTTCAAAAATAGTTGAGGCTCATGCGGTGGGAAGCGCATGTTCAAACTGGGGCAGTATACCTTATTCAGAGGCTGCTACAGCTGGTATTGATGACCCAATATATGATGCCCAATCCAATGTGTTCGCTCAAATACAGGCACTATTGGATGAGGCAATATCAAACTTAAACGGTATTAGTGGATATACCTTGCCGGAAGATATATTTTTTGGAGGAGATAAAACCAGCTGGATACAAACGGCCTATACGCTAAAATCAAGATATTATATGCTTGTCAAAGACTATTCTTCCGCATATCAGGCAGCGCAAAATGGTATTGCATCCAATGAAGCATCTATGAAGTACCATCCTCCAGGTACAACAAGTGGAGATCAAAATCTTTTATATGAATTTCTATCGGGTTCAAGAGCGGGAGACATGAGTACGGATGGCACATATTTAACAGGTCTATTAGACGGGTCGCCAACTTCCAGGAATAACACAAAAACTAATGAGGATGCTAGGAGTGAGTATTATTATTTTGATACAGATGGTGGTAATACAGTAGGCGTTGCTGCTGCCACAGCGCCAATGCCTTTAGTGACGTACGAAGAGAACTTGTTGACTTTAGCCGAAGCTGCTGCTAGAACATCAACGTTCGCAGCAGCTCTCGGACATCTGAATGAATTAAGAGGTTTCTTAGCATCAGGTAATGCTTTTGTAGCAGTCGATGGAGGGGATATTTTGCAATACGATGCATATGATGCTGCCGATTTTGCCAGTGGAGGTATTGAAAATGTTGATGGTATAGATGATACCAGAGCTTTGTTGAGAGAAATTGTTGAAGAACGTTATGTAAGTGGCTATGGCACGTTTATGCCATGGAACGATGCAAGGAGATTGCGTGCATCCGACACCGATATATCTGTTCCTTTTCCTCTAAATACAGGAGCAGCAACTGTTTATCCAGAACGCTTTCTTTTATCCCAAAATGAATTGAATTCTAATTCAAATGCTCCAACCGGAGTAACGATATTTGATAAAACAGAAGTAAACCAATAGAATTCATTTTAATCCTATTGTTAAAAAATTATTTGAGTTAGTTCTATTATAAAAGGCTGTTTGACCTTTCTTAAACAGCCTTTTTTCAAAAAAGTTATACTAAAATATGATACATGTCCTACAAATAGGGTTTGGTCCGCTAGGGATTCAAACAGCAAAATTTATTGCTCAGAAAAAACAGGTTAAAACGGTAGCCGTGATAGATATAAATACCGAGTTGGCAAATAGATCATTGCAAACTATTGATAATGAACTATCAAATGAGGCATTCGTCTTTGATTCGGTAGAGGCAGCTTTGAAAAACATTGAGCGCAAACCTGATGTGGCTATAATCACTACAGTTTCCAGTTTGGAAAAATTAATACCGCAGATAAATGAAGTTGCCAAATATGGAATACCGGTTATATCTACTTGTGAAGAACTTTCATATCCATGGGAATTACAGCCCGATTTAAGTGCCCAACTAGATGCACTTTGTAAAGAACATGGTATCGCCTGTTTAGGAACTGGGGTCAATCCAGGATTTTTGATGGACTATTTACCTTCCGTTCTAAGTTCAGTGTGTCAAGATATTGAATATATCAACATAGAACGTATTCAAGATGCGACGTCAAGACGTGTTCCTTTTCAGCAAAAAATAGGCGCGGGGTTGGATTTGGAAGCTTTTAAAGCTAGAGAATTGGAAGGAACCTTGCGGCATGTGGGGCTTCAAGAATCCATTTATCTATTGGCGAATAGCATGGGTGTCAAGTTGGATCGTGTTACAGAAGATTTACAGCCCGTAATTTCATCAAGGGATATAACAACCAAGGACCTTCAAATTAAAAAAGGCGATGCACGCGGTGTAGAACAGATAGGTTATGGCTATCAAAATGGAAGTTGTAAAATAAAAATGCATTTTAAGGCAGCTATTGGTGAAAAACGTTCCTATGACAAGATTACTATTAAAGGCTCTCCGTCTTTTACATCCGAAATAGATGGTGGTGTTAATGGGGATATTGCCACTTGCGCCATTGCTATTAATAGTGTAAAAAGTATTTTGAAAGCACCATCGGGATTGTTGACCATGGCCGATATTGGCGTTCCGGGATATGTAGATTAAAGGATATGAATTCTGTAAAAGTCTTCTCTATTCTATTGTTTTTGAGCGCGCTATCCTGCTCAGAAAAAATCAATGAGGTAGACATTTTAATAATTAACGGATCAGTACATAATGGCCTTGACAGAATGCCAGATAGCACTACCGTTGCCATAAAAAATGATGAAATAGTTTTTGTAGGAAACAAAGATGCTTTTCATTTCAAGGCAAAAAAAACAATCAACGCTCGAGGTATGATTGTTTCCCCTGGTTTTATCGACCCCCATACTCATGCTGATAGGGAACTCAAAGATCCAGAACTATCACATAACCAACCTTTTTTATTTCAAGGAATAACTACCGTTGTTGTTGGTAACGATGGAGATAGTTTCTATCCGACATCCAAGTACAAAACCAAATATGAATCACATGGAATAGGAACCAATGCCGTAATGCTTGTAGGACATGGCACAATTCGCAAACAGGTAATGGGTAAAAGTGATAGGAAGGCAACGATAGAAGAGATTTCACAGATGCAAGATCTGATTCAACAAGAAATGGACGCCGGAGCCTTTGGAATTTCGACTGGGTTATTTTATGCTCCAGGAAGTTATTCAAATATAGAAGAAGTAGTTGCATTGGCTAAAACCGTCGCTAAGAACAAAGGAATTTATGATACGCATTTACGAGATGAAAGTTCCTTTACAGTTGGATTGATACCAGCCATTGAAGAAGCGATTGAAATTGGACGACAGGCAAAATTACCCATACATATTTCCCATATCAAATGTCTTGGGGTAGATGTTTGGTATCAAAGTAATACAATTATTGAATTAATTGAAAATGCTCAAAAAGAGGGTATAAATATAACTGCAAATCAATACCCATACGATGCATCCGCTACTGGATTAAAGGCAGCCGTAGTTCCACGCTGGGCAGAAAGTGGGGGAAAAGATTCTTTGTTTATCCGTTACAATGACAAAGAACTTAAAGCATCGATACTTGAAGAAACAAAGCGGAATATAGCGCGAAGGGGCGGTCCTGAAAAATTATTAATTGTAAAGGCGGACGACCCGATTATTGTTGGAAAAAATCTTCTTGAAATTTCTGATATTTTCAAAGTTCCCCCACAAAAAGCGGTCTATATGGTCCTAGAAAAAAGTTATGTAAGGGTAGCATCATTTAATATGGATAAAAGTGATATTCAAAATTTCATGAGACAGCCATGGGTGGTTACGGGGTCCGATGGTAATACCGGTCATCCTAGAAAATATGGGTCATTTCCACGTAAATACAGAAAATATGTGAAGCACGATAGCATAATCGATATAGTATCATTTATCAATAATAGCACTTCGAAAACTGCAGAAATATTTAAAATTCAAAATAGGGGGAGATTGGAAGAAGGATATTTTGCAGATGTGATAATTTTTAATCCTACAACATTTCGAGACAAGGCAGATTATATCTCTGCGTTTCAATATTCAAAAGGATTAGAGTACAGTATCATTAATGGCAAGATATCTGTTGAAAAAGGTGCGTTTACAAACCAGTTAAATGGAAGAGTTTTAATAAAATAAATGAATCGGAATATTTAGCCTTAGATAGTATAATTTAAATATGAACAAAAGAACATGAAAAAACTGGCACTACATTGGAAAATATTATTAGGTATGCTTTTTGGGATTATCATTGGATTGTTGATGACAAATTTTGATGGCGGGAAGGAAATCATTCAGGACTGGATAAAGCCTTTTGGCAAAATATTTATCAACTCTCTAAAATTGATAGCTATTCCCTTGATTTTAGCGGCCCTAATAAAAGGAGTGTCCGACTTAAAAGACATCTCCAAACTTTCCAAAATGGGTGGGAGAACTATTGGCATTTATTTAACCACAACAATTATTGCGGTTTCCATAGGTCTACTTTTAGTAAACCTAATTAAGCCGGGAAATTCAATTACCGAATCTACCAGAACAGAAATGGTTGGCAATTATACCGATAGCACAACCAAATATAAGGAAACGGCCAAAACACAAAAAGAGGCCGGACCCCTTAAACCTTTGGAAGATTTGGTGCCCGAAAACATTTTTGATTCGGCCACGAGCAACCGTAACATGTTGCAAGTGATCTTCTTTGCCGTTTTTTTTGGAATAGGTTTGATTTTAGTCCCAAAGGAAAAAGGTAAAACTGTTAAACATTTCTTTGATGGTTTTAATGAAGTTATTTTGAAAATGGTAGATCTGATAATGCTCGCAGCACCATACGGGGTATTCGCATTATTAGCCGCACTAATAGTTGAATCGCCTAGTCTCGATTTATTCAGAGCATTGGGGTGGTATGCGATTACTGTCGTGATTGGACTGATACTAATGATTTGCATCTATACCATATTTGTTTTTGTTTTCACCAATAGGAAGCCCAAATTTTTCATAAATGGTATTTCGCCGGCGCAGTTATTGGGGTTTTCGACTAGTTCGAGTGCGGCTACATTACCGGTTACCATGGAGCGGGTAATAGAACATCTAGGTGTTGAAGAAGAAGCAGCAAGTTTTGTATTACCTATAGGGGCTACCATTAATATGGATGGCACAAGTCTATATCAGGCAGTAGCAGCTGTTTTTATTGCCCAGGCGTTTGGTATGGATTTGGATTTTTCCACACAATTGGGTATAATAGCAACAGCTACCTTGGCATCAATAGGTAGTGCCGCGGTTCCTGGGGCTGGTATGGTCATGTTGGTCGGTGTATTAGGTTATGCAGGGATTCCAGAAGCTGGTTTGGCACTTATTTTCGCGGTGGATAGGCCACTAGATATGTGTAGAACGGTAGTAAACGTTACCGGTGATGCAGCAGTTTCTATGATGGTCGCGAAATCTATTGGTAAATTGGGCGAACCCAAGGTAAAAAATTGGGATGATAATTATCCTGTGAAATAATACAACGTCTTTATTCTGAACTGTATTGATTTTTAAAAACAGTAAAACATAATTGAAGAAGGTTTAAAGAATATATAACTATTTGAAAAGCGTCCAATATTTTTATGCACCTGTAATAAATTGATAATAAAAAAAATCATCAATAAGCTACCATCCCATAAAACTAAGGTCTTTAGTTAATAAATTAAATGAAACGAAAAAAACAAAAAGCTCACAACAAGAAATAAAAGTCATTTGGAGGATAGTGCAAAGTTTGAACATGTTGGTATTTAATGAAAAATATTGCGGTTTATAGTTAGGTGTTTCAGAATGCTGAACATTTCATATTAGAACCGCTGTGTGGCATTTCCAAAAGACAATATACAATATCAGCAATAAGAAATGGAAGAAGACAAACAACTCACTACAAAAGAGGCAATTGAAAAAAGACGCAGCATCAGAAAATTCAAAACAGATGCCATTCCTGATGAGGTCATATATGCCCTTTTAGAATCGGCTAGATTGGCACCATCTGGTTGTAATGCACAGCCATGGCGTTTCAAAATTGTCAAAGACAGCGCAACAAAAAAACAATTGCAAATAATCGCCTATAATCAAAGCTTTATAACAGAAGTGCCGGTAGTTCTAGTGGTCTGTGCAGATATCCAAGGCTATTTAGAGGGGCGCGCTTCAGGAGTACAGGATTTAGGTAATATCGGTGTCTTTAATGAAGAGATTTGCGAGATTTTGAATAAAAATACAAAGATAAAATCCCAAATGAGTATTGAGAACTTAAGGCAATCCGTTGCTTTCAATGTGGCTATTGCGATTGAGCATATTGTATTAAGAGCCCAGGACTTTGGCCTAGGTACTTGTTGGATGAGATTGATAGATGAGAAAGCAATACGACAGCTTTTCAATTGGGACGATAAAATATACCCAGTTGCATTGTTGCCAATTGGTTACCCATTGGAATCCCCTCCTCCAAGAAAGCGAAGGTCACTAGAAGAAATTATTATTGAGTAATGTGGGTTTTGTGCTTATATCAATTTTCGAAAAGAGCCCGGTAATGGTCGTATTGTGGATTTAGGTCTTCTTGAAAAAGGCTATAAATTTTCATCCTTGCTGTCCTTCTTGGAATTATATCTGGCCACTTTAATGGAGAATGAACTGACAGGAGACGAATTATCACCGAATTCTTTTCGAATATAAGTCAGTATTTCGGCAATCTCCTTATCCTCTAAATAGTCCATAGGCGGCATTATCCCATCAAAGGGTTTGCCCTTCACCTCAATGGGCCCTTTTAAACCATTCAAGACCACATTAATGAGTTTCTTTTGATCCCCTTTGATCCATTCCGATCCAGCTATGGGTGGGAACCGAATTCCATCTCCTTGACCACTTGCCAAATGACAAGAGCCACAGTAATTGTTATAGAGTTTGGCTCCTGCTTCTACTCTCATGGGTGTAAGGTCATCTGTTGTTTCATTTGGGGTTCTTATATGGGGTTGTTTTTTTCGTTCTTCCATTTTGGCGAGTTGTTCAGTGCCAAAATTCTTTTTATCCCCTTTGTACATCACACGCCAAATCTTCCCATGCTCACTTTCGCTTAAATACAATGACCCATCTGGCCCCATGGCAATCCCCATTGGTCTGTAACCAGCTTCATCGGTATCGACTATTTTGTCAACTTGAACAAAGCCATCGGCAAAAACTTCCCAATCCCCAGCTTTTCCATTCTTAAATGGGACAAAACCGACAAAATAGCCTGCCTGGGGAAAAGGAGCTCTAATGGTTGAACCATGAAAAGCAATAAAAGCCCCATTCTTATAATGTTCAGGAAATTGATCACCCTGATAGAAATGAATATCGTTAGGTGCCCAATGTCCGGGGAAACCAATAATTGGTTGCTCGAACTCCGCTCCATTACCTTCTTTGATTCCATCCCCACCATACTCTGGGTTTAGGACTTTTTTCCCTAGTATTTGATCATAGTAATAAAATGGCCAACCAGCATCACTTCCTTCTTTAACACGAAGAAATTCCTCGGAAGGCAACATGGCACTTTGCCATGGGGAATAAATATCGGGCCAATTGCGGTTCATATTATCCCTTCCATGTTGTAGTGCGTACAACGTATTGTCGGTCTGATTCCAATCCATACCAACAATACTTCTAATACCTGTGGCATATCTATAACCGTCTTTTTGTAACTGGCCTGGACGATTTGCATCGAATTGCCAGACACCGGCATGCCACTCGAGCTCAGGACATGGGTCTTGCCCCATTGCACCTGGCTTTCTATCTAGATCTCCAGGCTGGCAAACATCGCTGGGAGAACCAAATGGGATGTACATATGGCCATCATTATCAAAAGTAATCGGTTTTGCTATATGGGAATATCCAAATGGTGCATTATTGAAATCATCAGTGAGCATGAGTTCAGCTTCACTTTCTGGAACTAGCTTTCCGGGTGTTATCTTTTGCCTAAAAACCTTACCAGCCGTACTGAAATATAAATAGTCATTGTAAATGCGCATTCCTGTGGCATACCAACCCCGCTGATCAAATACTCCAAATCGCTCGATAATGTCTGCCTTCCCATTATTATCAGTATCCCTAAGCCCTATATTCTCACCTTTTTCATGGGCATATCGCATTTTAATATATATATCACCATTGTCGTTCACGGCAAGGTGACGGGCAGACCCTATACTGTCTACTACAACTACTGCCTCAAACCCATCAGGCAGAATCAATCCTCCATTATCAGGGTCTCCTGGTGGTAAAGGCATATCCTTATTCCCATTACATTGAATGAGAATGCCAGTAAGTAGAAGAAAACATATGAATATTTTTAAGCGTGATAAGGTTGTCATTAGTTTACGTTATTATTATACTGACCATATAAGTTTTAAATAACCCTGAATATAGCAAAAAAAATACATAAATCATTTTTGATCCATTTAAAATTATTCCCATAATTTATAGTTTTTAGTGACAATGAATAAAATACATTTTTGTCCGCTGGGCGTTCATTTTCTTGATTGGGAAAGTTATTTGATCGTATTTTCCGATAAGCCGGTACCTCTCTAAAAAAATCAAAGTTCCCCTTCCATACCAACTCCGCCTATTCACGGTCATTGCAAGAGTCGAATTATTAGGAAAACCATGATAGGCCATCTCATAATTCAAAATGGAATATTCTTTTTATTTAAAACGGTATGCTTTATTAGTTTTACCTCTATCTTTACAGGTCTAAATCACATAATAATTTCAAAATGATGGAGGTAAAAAAATCAATTACAGGTATAAGTTCAAGACTTTTATTGTCGAGTGTGCTTTTAGTGTGCATGTTTGTTGGAAGTGCACAAGAGAAATTTGGTGGTTTGGCCCTCTATACTGTTAGGGATGCCATGGGTGAAAATGCTAAAACAACGCTTAAAGCAGTTGCAGAAGCTGGCTATAACAATATTGAGGCTGCTGGTTATGACAATGGCAAATTCTATGATATGTCTCCGACAGATTTTAAGGCTTATCTTAACAAATTGAATTTGAACCCAATTAGTACCCATCAAGGCAGCGTGACCCTTGAAAATGCAGATGCCATGATGGCCGATGTCAAGGCTGCAGGTTTTCAATATTTCGTTGTACCGGTACCACCTATGGGACTTTTCAAGTACGATGCCGTAAAAAAAGCCATGGGTATGACCGGTGGTGCAAAGAACTTGGCGGAAATATTGGACACCCTTGGTGAAAAAGCAAACGCGGCCGGGCTTAAATTACTTTACCACAATCATGATTTTGAATTTTTAAAGGATGCTGATGGCGTTGTGACCATTGACTATTTGTTGGAAAATTGCAATCCTGAATTTGTCAATTTTCAAATGGATCTGTTTTGGGTAACCAAAGCCGGTGCCGACCCACTGGCTTATTTTGAAAAATATCCAGGACGTTTTAAAATTTGGCATGTAAAGGATATGGATCAAGAGGGCAAGTTTGCCCCAGTCGGAAGAGGTACAATCGATTTTGCCAGAATCTTGGCCCAAAAAGAAAAGTCGGGGATGCTCTATTATATGGTCGAACAGGACCGTACCTTTACCATGGAGCCCCTTGAAGCCATCAAAGTGAGCCATGAGGGATTAAAGAAATTCGGATTTGAATAATTTAGCACAAAATAATTAGAGCTAATCAAGAATTCCTAAGCATTGAGTTTTTCATTGAAAAACTCAATGGTCCTTTTCCAAGCTAGTTCTGCTGCTTCCCGGTCATACCTGGGTGTCGTGTCGTTGTGAAAACCATGGTTGGCATTCTCATAAATATAGGCCTTGTATTCTTTTCCATATTCCTTCAAAGCTGCTTCATAAGATGGCCAGCCTTCATTAACACGTTTATCCAATTCCCCAAAATGCAGTAACAAGGGAGCATTTATTTTATCGATATCCCCTTTTGGTTGCCCACCATAAAATGGAACGGCCGCCCCCAAATCAGGTACCTTAACCGCCATCATATTGGAAATCCAACCCCCAAAACAAAAGCCGACAACTCCCACCTTTCCGGAGCATTCAGGGTGTGTTTTCAGATGTTCAAAGGCAGCGATAAAATCTTGCAACATTTCGTTGCGATCTCTCTTTCGCTGCAATTCGCGACCATCATCGTCATTGCCGGGATAACCGCCCAATGGGGTCAGTGCATCAGGGGCCAAGGAGATAAAACCTGCAAGTCCGGCACGTCGCCCTACATCTTCAATATGCGGATTCAACCCGCGATTTTCATGAACCACTACAATGCCCGGAAGTTTACCTATGACATCGGCAGGTCTTGAGAGCAATCCTTTTATCACACCTCCACCTTTCGATGAATCATAGGTAATGAATTCAGATTTTAATCTTGGATCATCCTGCTGTATTTGAATTTTCTTTATATAATCAGGTGAAATAAAACTTAGTAAGGAGGATACTGTGAGTCCACCTATAGCATAGGTAGATAGTTTGTCCAGAAATAACCTTCTACTAACTCTATTGTGCGCATAGTCATCATAGAGGTCGAATACCTCTTGTTTAATGTCTTCTTTTTTAATTGTATTCATAATGAATAATACTGGTTAATCAAATCATACGAATAGTTGGTCTTAGCTTAAAGAACCTTTTTTCTAATTAATAAAGCATATCAAATAGGTTCCTATTATACTAAGAATCTACCTAAAGATATGAAACCTTATTTATAGTTATAATTATGCAAATATGCTTGTACCTATAGATTTAAACCCAAAAATCATAAAAGTGATTTTTACTCTAGGATCAGGTTCCTTTCATATGTAGTTGAGCCTAAATATTTTAAAACCTATGAAAAATTACTAGTTGGTTGTTGAAAATGTTTTTTGATCTTTGGTCGAAGTAAGAACCCCAAAATCTTAACAATATGAGAAATCATTTTACCTACAACGTAGCTATGGTGTGTATTATTACATTTTGTTATAATTCATTGATAGCCCAGACGACAAAAACTTTTGAAAGTACAGATTCAGAAGTTCAAGTAACCCAGAAAAGAGTAGAGAGTTATATGAAACTCAAAAAATTGGGTTATGAAGAAATGGAGATTTTCGAAGATTTAGGTAATGCCAACTTTCTATCTGAAAATTATGAATCTGCACTATTCTGGTATGACAAACTCAAAGAACAAAGCCCCAATGGTGTTTTGAGTCGAAACTATCAGAAGAGGTATCGCTATGCATTAAGAAAATCTATGGGCATAGAGGTTTCATCCTTGCCGGAACATCAGGATTGGTTAACAATGATCAAATCTGATTATGAAATGGAAAGGAATTACCTAAACCGTAATCGAACAGATTACGTATCATATAATCCAAATGCTAAAGGAGAATCCCAAAAAACTGAGTATTTTTCAAACAGGCGCTCAAGTGGTAAGAAAAAGAACTATCCTGTGCGTGTTGATAAGCTAAATCCAGAATATGTATACGATTCACCTATCGCGCTAACAGCTGATGGAAATACGGCCTATTTCAGTAAGGCCATTTATCAGAAACCATTACATGGAATTTTCTCAAAAAAGGAAATGATTCATAAAATTTACCAGGCGAGAAAAGTGAATGGTGAATGGAAGAGTATAAGGGAAGTTGCCGTTTGTCCAAAATATTTTTCGGCACTTCATCCAACTGTTTCACAAGATGGTAAGCGCTTGTTTTTTGCATCGAATATGCCAGGAAGCTTAGGCGACTATGATATTTATGTATCAAGAGTGAATAGTGATGGCCATTTAGGAATCGCTAAAAACCTTGGCAACAAGGTAAATACCAAGCAGAATGATCTCTATCCGAATTTGGTGGACAACAATACTCTGGTTTTTGCCTCTGAGGGGCGAGAGGGCCAAGGCGGACTTGATGTTTTTATGGTGCAGGTAAATAAGAATAATGTTGGTTTGGCGGTAAATTTAGGTAGTCATATCAACAGTGATAAAGATGATTTCTCTGTAGGCTTTAAAAGCAATGATGGTATGGGCTATGTCATTTCCAATCGAGGAAAAAGTAAAGAATCCCTTCATCAAGTCGCTTTCTCATTTGGCGATAATGAGAAGAGTGAATATGTAAATAGGAAGGATTTTAGCTTATCTAAAATAATAAACAACGAGTTAAATGTTGGTTATACTTCTTCTACTTATGAAGATGATTAGTTAATTATTTGGAACCTAACAAAGACATAACTAGTTGTGCTGATGTTTCGTCTTGTACGATTTTCAGAATCAACAATACTATATGTCTTTTACATTAGGATAAATCAGAATTACGGCAACAATCTCAGAACTTAAATCAACTAAGCTAAAAAAGTTTATTGAAGCGATGAGCAACTGTCCAATTTAAAAGGACCTTTATCCAAGTTTACTTATACCTTAACCCTTATAATCTTATAACATGACCAGTAATAGCAAAATAATGAAGAAGATAGGTTTGCTAATGGTTTTATCCATGGTATTAAGCATACCTACTATATTTGGCCAAGAAGCAAGTCCGAATTTAAGTTCAAAAAGTACCTACCACAATCAATTGTTTTTCAATAGATTCTTGATTAACCCGACATTTTCATTGGTGCGTGAAAATAAATCCTATTTAAATATTTTACATAGAAATCAATATGCCACTTTTGACGATAATAATCAGAACTATTTTCTAGGATTTAGTAATAGATTAAGTGAGAATACAGCTGTGGGGATCGGAGTCTATAGTCAATGGGCAGGTGTGATACAGGAGTTTGGGTTTAATGCGAATTATGCCACTGCAGTGCAATTGGGAGATAAAAGTAAACTTACTTTTGGAACCAACGTCACTTATTTTAATGAAGGTCTTGATAAAAACCGTGTTGTTGTTACCGAGAACGACCCGGAAATAAGCGATGCCAATAAAGAAAGTAAGATTGCCATTCAGCCCGGAATTACACTTTCCGTAGGTAAGTTTGATTTTGGTCTGTATGCCGAAGATTTGATTAAATTCAATCAAACCACGAATGAGTTTTTAACCCAATTGAATGATAAAAGCATCAAGGCATCCTTACAATATACCCATACTTTTGGCAACTCTAGAGGTTTGTTTGAAAATGCAAGATTCATGCCTTTGGTTCAAATGGGTAAAAATACAGATGGTTCATTGGCCTATTTGGGATCAGTTCTTTTGGATTTACCGAATTACGGATGGTTACAGTCAACTTTGGACGATAAATATGGACTGTCGATGGGACTGGGATTCAATCTTAGCAAAAAAATGTCATTAGGTTATTTAATGGAGAAGGATTTCAAGCAAAAAGAAGCGGATTTAGGATGGAACCATGAATTATCCCTTGCTTATACCTTTAAAAATGATGATGTGGATAATAGTTATGCCGATAATTCTGAAGATGCTAAAATTGATCGTATTGTAAGGAATTATGAAGAGCAGATATTAAGATTGACTGCCGAAAATAGTAAAAAGAAGAATAAGGATAAAAAGAATATAACTACTTCGGAAAATGAAGATGAGTCAAATGCACTCGCTTTTGAAAACCGTCTGATTTTAGATGAAATGATCTTGAGACAGGATTCTGTTGAGAGGGCAAGATCTAAGGAATTTGAAAAAAGGTTTGAAACCATTGTCAGGATTTTGCGACATGATCTAAAACAGAGTATCAAACCTGAACCTAAATTGTTCAATAATCCAAAAAGTGCAATTCAAGTTGCAAGTATTAAAGAACATAAGGTCTCTAAGAAAACGGGTCCGACTGCACCCGACAAATATGAAAAGCTTCCGATTAAAATCCTGGACCAGTCAGAGTTCATCGGCGTAAAATCAGGCTATTATGTAATAGCGAATGTTTATAAAAACAAAAGGTACTTGAATGCTTTTATGACTTCACTAAAGGAGCAAGGTTTAGAACCTAAAAAGTTTTATAACAAACATAATGGTCTTTACTATGTTTATTTGGCCGATTTTAATTACAAGAAAGACGCGCAAACGGCATTCGTTTCAAATTTAAATGGAAAATACCGTGATGAAAAATGGATTATGCAAGTAAATGCGAACAACGCAACTGCAGCAAACATCTATGCTGATTAATTATAAGAAATAACTATGACGATTTAGAAATATGCTTGTAATATGATAAATTGAATAGTATACCTATAAGGGACGAATCTTTAATAGAAATTCTACGTCCCTATGAAGAAATTGGGAAAGGTTTCCAATGAGTTGTTTGATTACTGGGTTAAAAGGAGGGGCTATCTTAACAGATACTAAATCCCTCCTTTTTGTTTATGACAATTTACTGCCTTTATTTGACCAAATCTTTTGTTTCCCTGTATTTTACTGATGCATTTGAACGAAAAAATGTAGGAAATATGTAAGTGCTTGTAATATTTTTCTATATTTATTTCATAATAAAACCTAAATCAAATAATTCAAACCTCTAAATCCCCCAATGAAGATGGAATCCAAACTTAACCTTAAGCGTACCAAAGAGCGTAAATTCAACATTGTTCACAAGTCCGATTACGATCCTCTATATTCTTTCAGATCGGACGATATAAGCAGCAATATCAAAATTCCAAAACGTTCCAGTTTTGACTTATTCTTAGAAGAGGCTTACAGACTCTAATAATCGTTTTCAAAAGACGGAAGATTTTCAGTTGCTAATTGAGAATTAAGTGAGGTATGCCCTGTTTTGAAAGTCAATTTGTAGATCGGCGTACAATCCCTTATCCTTCATTCAAGTAACAGGCATAATAACCCCTCGTCTTTTGGTAATGATAGGTCCTGTTTTACTAACAGTATATATTCCTAAATTTTACCAATTCCAATTCATACAAATATTTAACCCATGTAATTAAAATACTAAATGTTATGAGATCAGATGTTATGAAGATTATTATCGTGGATAATGATGTATTACTGCATGAAGAATACGATTCTTACTTTGAAAATTTCAAGGATTTTTGTCTAGTGGGTATTTATCTTTCTATAGATAATGCCTTACTGGATTATGATGATGTTCAACCCGATATCATTTTATTGGAAGTACGTGATTCGGATATTGACGGTATTCGTGGAATTCGTCTTTTTCACAAAAAAGACAGACACATAAAAATTTTGATGATAAGCAATGATTCGGACTTTGATATCATTAAAAAGGCCTTTAGGAATGGCGCTAACGGTTATCTCACCAAACCATTAAATAAAAAGCGCCTCCAACGTGCACTGAACTCAATAAAATATGAAGGTGCAGCTATGAGCAGGGATATAGTGCAAAAGGTAATCTCGAATTTTCAGGTTAAATCGTATAATTTCTTTTCTGAAAGGGAAAATCAAATTATTGACTACCTATGTAAGGGAGCAACCTACAAGATTATTGCAGATAAGCTTTTTGTTACGACAAGTACCATAAATTTTCATATTCAGAATATTTATTTAAAACTAAATGTGAATTCAAAATCTGAAGCATTGATGAAATTACAGGAAATGGAATGATAACCATTGGAAAAGACGAGCATCAATTTATTTCTGACGATGTGGTTGTGCCCCACTAACTCTAGATTGATAATACTGTTAAGTATTGCAGCTAACTTTTCTGTACTTATGTTATGGGAATTGATTTTTATTTTTTGTGATTAATTGAAAAAACCTCTGTTTTAACAGAGGTTTTTTACTTGTTGAGAGTATGTATTATCTCTCATATTTCGGGGGATTATTTTTCACCGGTTTCTTCAGGTAAATTTATTCCTTTGTTCACAAGATTCCATTTACAAAAGCAGCACCTAAAATTACAAATCCAACACCTGAAAATACGCGGCCAAACCTGACAGAACATGTTATTCAATGATTGGTATAGCTTACCCCATCCAATGGCATTAGTTTCAAAACCTCTTTCAAAGTTTATCTATTTGTTTGGTTTAATATTAAGTGAATTGTATTTCTTTTTTTGTAACATTTGTTACAAAACCTGAATTCAGGCTTTACATTTTCCACTTTTTATGGTCATTATTAGGGAGTGTCAATGAATAATTCATTCCTTGATTGAATGTTTTGATTAATTTAGAATAGCTTTGTAAATCATTTATTTTGATTTTTAGTACCATTTATTTTTGCAAAACCTAGTAGATTAAAAACAAATCGTAATATGGGCATTTCCTTATCGGCGAACAAAACCACTTCCGTTAATCTGGAAACATATTTTCAACAGTTTAGAAATAACATTGTGGGAGTTGACCAAACTTTCAATTCTCCTTATGGGGTGCGAAGCATAATCTACGCTGATTGGACTGCAAGTGGAAGACTATATGGACCCATTGAGGAAAAACTATTGCATGAGATTGGCCCAATGGTTGCCAATACACATACCGAGACATCCTTTACCGGATCGGTAATGACAATGGCTTATCATAAGGCACGTAAAAAAATAAAACAACATGTGAATGCCAATGAGGATGATGTGCTGATTACCGTAGGTACTGGAATGACAGGTGCGGTCAATAAATTCCAGCGGATTTTAGGGCTTAAAGTGTCCGAAAACCTAAAAGAGCACACGAATATTCCAGATGCCCTAAGACCTATTGTTTTTGTATCTCATATGGAGCATCATTCCAATCAAACTTCTTGGTTAGAGACCATCGCAAAGGTTGAGGTTATTCCTTGCGATGAAGTTGGATTGATATGTTTTAAGAGTTTTAAGAAATTATTAAAAAAGTATCGAAATAACCCGATTAAAATTGCGTCGATAACGGCATGTTCCAATGTGACGGGAATTAAAACGGATTATCATAGAATCGCAAAAATGATTCATCAGAATAACGGACTTTGTTTCGTTGATTTTGCATGTTCTGCACCTTATGTGGATATTGATATGCATCCTGAAAGTAAGGAGGAATACCTAGATGCAATTTTCTTCTCTCCACATAAGTTTTTAGGGGGTCCTGGCACTTGTGGCGTATTGATATTCAATAAAAAATTATACAAGAATCTGGTTCCCGATAATCCTGGTGGCGGTACGGTCACGTATACCAACCCATGGGGAGACCATGATTATATTGATGATATTGAAACACGCGAGGATGGAGGTACCCCCGGGTTTTTACAGGCGATTCGGACGGCCTTTGCCATTCAACTGAAAGAAGAAATGGGGGTTAAGAATATTCATGATAGGGAGAATGAACTAAACAAAAGGATATTCGAAAGCCTATCTAAGATTGAAAATTTGCATATTCTAGCTGGTGAGCATCTATATAGATTGGGAATTTTCTCTTTTTATATTGATGATGTGCATTATAATCTTATCGTAAAACTATTGAATGATCGATTTGGTATCCAAACGAGAGGAGGGTGCTCTTGTGCTGGCACTTACGGGCACTTTTTGCTTCATGTGAATGAGTTGAGTTCAAAGGCAATAGAACAGAAAATATTGGAAGGTTGCTTAATGGAAAGACCTGGATGGGTACGAATGTCAATTCACCCTACGATGACAAATACTGAGATTGAAACAATCTGTTATGCAATAGAACAAGTTGCTCTAAATCATAAAGAATGGGGTAAGGACTACACAAAAAACGTAGCCAAAAACGAATTTGAACATATTGATGGAAATTTATACGAACAGAAATTAGTTGAAGACTGGTTTAATGATTAATACCAACCCCGTCAATCCAAGCTTAATGGTGTTATTGTAAAACTATACGAGTATATACTAGGCGAGATCGTATACTTATCATGTACCAAGGCCCCCCAAGAATTATCTCCTCCAACACCCATTTGCTTAAAATCAATGTTCCATTGAATGGTTTCACCAATTTTTATTTCTGCACCATGTTTTTTGGTTACCGGTACTAATCCTGATGCGGATTTAGATGCATCATCACGATTAAAATCAATCTCATCCATGGTAAAGGGCCATACACTTGCATTTAATAATTTATCTGACGAAGCCTTAAGTCGAACAGAATTTGAGGATAGTTCCATCCAGCGAACATCTGTTTTATTGCCTGTTTCCTGTGGTCTTGGATAACGATGGAATTGGTCGATGATCTTGCCATTATACAAGCCAGTTTTCACCCCGGTTTTCCTGTCCCAGTAACTTTCTCCGGGCCCATTACCGTACCAAGATACTTCGCTGTAATCATTCGCTAAAGTAAGATACATGCCTAAACGGGGTATATTGGGTAAATCTTCTTTCATTGGCTGAAATTCATAATCAACGGTTAATTGTCCACTGCCATGAAATGAATACCAAACCGATACTTTGGCATCATTTGTTGGTGTGTCATAAATAACTTGGTATTTGACCTTATTCCTGCTGCTTACTGGTTTGTTTATTAAAGCAGCTTGGTAGTTGTATGTGGCATTCTGCCATATATTGGCCCATTTATCCATTCCGTTACCAAGATCATTATCTGTTGGAGGCCGCCAAAAGTTAGGACGAATGGGTTGTGTTGTAATCAGTTTGCCTTCATGGGACCATGAGACAATTTCCCCTGTCTTAGCGCTAATTTTTAAGTTTATAGTATTGTTCACTACTTCAATTTCTGATGCTGTCGATTTAATTTTAAAAGGATCATGGTCCTTAACAGGCTCCCTGATTTCTTGAATAGCTTTGTTCAGAACAAACTGGTCCCAGGCTACTTCATATCCTCTGGGAATCATTTCCGTGGCTTCATTTTGAATTAAGCGTACATCAAGAATATATTCACTATTGGCTTCGTAAAAGGTTGGCATTTTGTCAAATTGGATAACTTGTGATTGCCGTGGTAGTACATTCAAACTGGAAACTGTTTGTTCTACTATTTCTTTACCATTCTTCGATATTTTAAGTCTTATTTCCTTGTCGGATATGTCCGTGAAGAAGTTTTTGTTCTCTATAACAACACCTTCCGTGGTATACTTAAACTGTACTGGTTCATAAACCTTTTTAACCTCTGATAAATGTGGATGTGGAATTCGATAAGGATCGATCAAACCGTTGTTTAGGAAATTACCATCTGTCGGTAGATCAGGATGAAAGTCTTGCCCGTAAGCCAAATAGGGCAAACCATCCTCATTTATATATTCCAAGCTTTGGTCAACCCAATCCCAGATGAATCCGCCTTGCAGATTTTGGTATTTTTCGATGATATCCCAATAATCCTGAAGATTACCTACCGAATTTCCCATAGCATGGGCATATTCAATCATTATTGAAGGTTTAGCGGAATCCGATTTCCCATGCTCAATCAAATATCCGGGCTTTGGATACATGGGGCAATAGAGGTCGGTATAATCTTCCTTACCCGCCGGCTCATATTGCACAATTCTATTATCATCGGCTCTTTTTAACCATTGATATGTAGATCTGAAAATTTCACCTTCACCAGCTTCATTGCCCAAAGACCACGAATAAATACTAGGGTGGTTTCTATCTCGATAGTACATACGTTGGGTTCTTGATAAATGTGCTTTATACCATGATATTTCATTACCAATCTGTGTTTTTTCGTCAATGGCCAAAGGGTGACTTTCAATATTGGCCTCATCAACAACATAGAGTCCATAGGTGTCACAAAGATCCAGCCAATATGGGTCGTTTGGGTAGTGTGAGCTACGTACGGCATTTATATTATTCTGCTTCATTAATCTAATATCCTTCTCCATGGATTCCTTTGAGACAACATGCCCTGTATGTGGATCTGTTTCATGCCTATCAACCCCTTTGATATAAATGGGTTTACCATTGAACAATACTTGACTGTTCTTAATTTCGACGCTCTTAAATCCAATATTTCGTTTTAAGTACTGGTTGTTTTCAGCATTGGTTGAGTCCTCCAATGTAATATGTAAACGATATAGGTTGGGGTTTTCAGCCGACCATTTTCTAACCTCTTTGACAATATCATTAAAAATAACATCGGTCTTCGAATTTTTTGGAATCTCAATTGTTTTTTCGGTTGTGATGATAGTTTCATTTGTATCCAACAATTCCAACCTAACAATTCTTGAAACAACATCATTTGTTTTGTTATTTACAGAGATTGTTCCACTAAATATTCCATTAGTATATGAATCATCCAAGTTGGTATATGCATGATAGTCTGAAATATAAACTTTTGGTTGGGAGTATAAATAGACATCTCGCTCAATACCGCTCATGCGTAAGAAATCCTGACTTTCAAGATAGCTGGCATCACTCCATCTAAACATTTGTATGGCAATAACATTTTTGCCTTCTTTAATGAATTTGGTGATGTTGAATTCTGCTGGGGTTTTACTTCCTTGGGAATAGCCCACGTATTTCCCGTTCACATACAGGTACATGGCCGATTTAGCCCCTGCAAAGTGAATGATGGAATCTTCTAAGAGATAATCCTTATCCAGGTTTATTTCCTTTCTATATGTACCTACAGGGTTGTAATCGTTGGGGACCGCAGGCCACTCCGTATCAAAAGGGTAACGTTCGTCCAAATAAATGGGGTAGTCATACCCTTCAACTTCCCAATTTGAAGGAACTGGGATGGTTCCCCAATCAGAATCATCAAAATGTGTATTTTGAAAAGTAGTAGGCCTTAATTTAGGATCTGTTACAAAATGGAATTTCCACTCGCCATTAAGGTCAATAAACCGCTTGGAGTTCTCTTTATTTTCGATTTCAGGAGTCTCAAAACCAAAGTATGTCGCTCTTGGCGGTAATTTGTTTTCTTCAAAAATTTGATGGTTATAATGGTTCTCTTGCTTTGCAACAAGAGTTAAAGGCTGTTTTTTGCAATTGACTAAAATTAGAAGCCCTAATATCGTATATACGAATTTTTTCATATGTTTCAAGATTGCATAAAATCCTCGGAGAGGATTTTCTTTAGATAAAGAATCAATTCCACTGCGTTCTCTTTTGTGAAAACCAAGGGGGGTTTTATTTTAAGAACATTGTGATCGGGACCGTCGGTACTCATTAAAATACCATGATCCTTCATTCGGTTAGCCAAATAATCTGTCTGCGCTACTAAAGGATTCATATCGGCATCTACCAATTCTACGCCTAAAAAAAGACCTTGCCCTCGAACATTTCCAATAATTGGGAACTCCTTGGCCAACTTGTTTAGTTCTGTTTTTAAGAATTCACCGATCTTCAAGGCATTTTTTTGAAGCCCTTCTTCTTTGATTACTCGTAAAACCTCCGTTCCTATTGCACATGAAACCGGATTGCCTCCAAACGTATTAAAATACTCCATACCATTGGCGAATTTTTCGGCTACGTCTTGGGTACAAACTACTGCTGCTAGGGGATGTCCGTTACCCAAAGGTTTACCTATTGTTACGATATCAGGAATTACACCATGTAACTGAAAACCCCAAAAGGTCCTGCCCATTCTTCCACAACCTACTTGTACCTCGTCCGAAATACATAATCCACCGACTTTCCGAATGTATTTGTAAGCCTTTTTTAGAAAACCATCAGGAAGTTCAATTTGACCACCGCAACTAATTATTGGTTCTATGATAAAAGCACCAACCCCTCGTCCTTTATTATGGACTTCCTTAATTTGTTTTTGAACTTCTTCAGCATATATTGGCCCGGTATTCGTTCCTCTGTATTTGCCCCTAAATGAATCAGGTAAAGGAAAAATATGCGTATGCTCAGGAGCACCCTTCCCACCTTTGCCATCGAACTTATAGGAACTTATGTCTATGCACATATTTGTATTGCCATGATATCCCACTTCAGACGCAATAATATCCCGTTCGCCGGTTGCAGCTTTTACCATACGTATGGCCAATTCATTGGCTTCACTACCTGAATTCACAAAATGAAGTACACTCAATTCATCAGGTAGGGTCTTTAATAATTCTTTCGCGAATGCATTGATGTTCCCATGTAGATAACGCGAGTTTGTATTGATCAGGGCCATTTGCGACTGGCCTGCCTGTACCACTCTTGGATGTTCATGACCCACATGGGCAACATTGTTGACCGTGTCCAAATAACTACAGCCGTATTGATCGAGTAAATACTGACCATTACCGCGAACCATTTTAATAGGTACTTTATATTGAAGGCTGAGACTTTTACCTAGGTGTTTTTCGCGATAAGCAATTAGGTCTTCATTGCTTAAGACGGTTATAGAATCAAGCTCCTTTGACTTGAATAACATATTAGGATCTGGACAAATACTTTTCCACACGTTTATTTGATTGAAATAGGCTACTCCGGGAAAATCTACCTTATTATCCAACATTGAAAGCATTACCTGAAAGTGTAGGTGAGGGGCCCAATGGCCATTTTCAGGATAATTGCCCAAACTGCCAATTAGGTCACCGGTTTTTAATCTATCCCCAATAGTGTGCCTTATGGCACTGGCTACTGATAAATGTCCGTATAAAGTGTAGAATTCAACATCATTGACAATGTGTTTTAAGGCCACCAATCCGCCATATTCCTTATCACCTTCATCATTGACCGCAATTACGACTTCACTATCGAATAGCGCATGAACTGGCGTTTGGGCGGGTAACCAATAATCTATTCCTAAATGTATGGTTCTTTTTTCCCTACCATTATTTCCAATCTTATCATAGGCCGATGAGGTATAAAGCGGTCTTGGTTCCAGGTATCCTCCGGCAATTATTTTTGTAGGATGATCTTTCTGAAGCCTATCAATCTTGAATTGAAATAGATCCAAATCATTGAATTCACCTTGATGACCAATCCAAGGGCTTGAAACACTTAAATCCAAAGGAAACACTCCGTTTGATTTTACGGTTGGGAATATTTTTTCTAAACTAAAACTGTTAGCTGCCAACCAATCGTTGAATTTGTTTGCCTTAGGATGGGCATTAAAACCACAGGCTTCCCGAAAACTGAAATGCGCAAAATCGATGCTTACTTTTCGCCACTTTTTCAGGACTTCCCATGCTGGTTTTTCACTTATAAGTAAATACTCATTATCGGGTTCCTTAACCTTATTCAAGGCCGACTTAGTTACCGATATGATGAGTCGCATTGCGATTGCCGTGTATAGATGTTCCAATTCAGACTCTAACAGAGGGAAGTTGCTATGATACCCTTTAATAATTGGTAATGCGGCTTGCAAAGGGTCATTATGATGCATGATTGCATAGGCACAAGTTATGGCCACATCATTGATGGTCTGAGTATATACTGCATCACCATAATCTATGGCCGCTTTTACCTCCGGAGCGATTATATCTTCTGATACGATAACATTATTATCATTGGCATCATTATGAACGACCGATTTTCTAAGTTTACTATAAGTTTTAAATGCATCCTCAAACTTGCTCTGAAAGTAGGTTGCGATTTCTTTTCTGTCTTTATCAAATAAGTTCAAATGTGTTTTCGTCCATAAGGCTTGGGCAATATCCCATTCAAACTCACGATTTGCCATTGGGTGTTCAAAGCCTAATAACGCCGCGGTCAATTTTCCGCATTGCTTCCCTAGACTGAAACGTAAATCGTCTAATTGTGGATTTACAGAACTCCATATTCTTCCAGAAATCCAGCTAAGTAATCGCACTTTGCGTGAATTTCCTATATCATCATCATATTCTGAAATTGCTTTACCATTTACGTCCAAAATAACTCTGGGTGCAATAATATTAGTTTGTTGGGAATCAATATGTTGGAGAAGCTTTTGCTGAAAGTCAAGATATGCTTCATTCTCATTGGGCCGCGAAACCTTTAATATGTAACCCTCACCATTTTCAGATTTTAATCTAAAATTAAAATCCAATTCTCCAGGCAAAGCCGATGCTTTTCCTTTGATATTGAATAGTTTCAACGCCAATTTCTCAGCTTCAACTGATGTTACTTTAATTGCGGGATAATCAATCATTTTTTTGCATCTGTAATATCATCTTTACAAATCTAAATAAAGTTTGAAAAGAATAATTTAGATTTAAAAATAAGTGTATTTTAAAAGTAATCACAATAAACATTCTTAAATTGGATTTAGGGCGTTATTTTTGAGATTTCCATTTGCTTTAATACATTGCTACAAGAAAATCATGATCAAAGAACTGCAAGAAAATTACGGACATCTTTTTGAAAAGGAATTGATAAATGAAATTATCCAGACAGGGACTTATCGGGAAATTCGAGAAGGTCATAAACTTATGGAAATTGGCGAATATGTAAAGTCTATGCCACTATTGATATCCGGGGTTATTAAGGTGTTACGGGAAGATGGGGATGGTGATGAGTTACTGTTATATTTTTTGGAACACGGCGATACTTGTGCCATGACACTTTCTTGTTGTGTGGGGCAAACTAAAAGTGAGATAAGGGCTATTGCCGAAACCGATACAAAATTTATAATGGTTCCTGTGCAAAAAATGGAAGAGTGGCTGGCAAAATATACGAGTTGGCGAAATTTTGTTTTGCAGAGTTATCATAATAGATTGAATGAAATGCTGGAAACTGTGGATAGCATTGCCTTTTTGAAAATGGATGATCGCTTACTGAAATATATTAAGGACAAAGCCCGTGTTAATAATGATAGTACAATATCTACCACACATCAGCATATTGCTTATGAATTACATACTTCTAGGGTGGTTGTATCAAGATTGCTTAAGAAACTAGAGAATCTAGGAAAAATACAACTCAATAGAAACCAGATTAAATTAATCGATGCTTAATTCTATAAAGCCTTTGGGTATTTAAACGAATTAAGATTTAAGTTCAATGTTGTACAATAGACTGATAATTGTCAGTCTTTTTAATTTTGGAAGTTCTGAGCTTTGTAACCAAAGTTACTTTACATTTCAATATTCGATTATAATTTTATATCGTTAACAATTCAAGCATAACAAATGAGATTAGAACAAATTTATACTGGTTGTTTGGCCCATGCAGCATATTATTTGGAGAGCAAAGGCGAAGTTGCCATTTTTGATCCATTACGAGAGGTTCAACCCTATATAGATAGAGCTAATAAGGATAATGCCAAGATCAAATATGTTTTTGAGACACATTTTCATGCTGATTTTGTAAGCGGTCATTTAGATCTTAAGAAAAAAACCGGTGCAGAGATTGTTTTTGGACCTACGGCTCAACCAGGTTATGATGCTCTTGTTGCTAAGGACAACCAATTTTTTGAGATTGGGGATTATAGGGTCAAGGCGCTACATACCCCTGGGCATACCATGGAGAGCACCACTTACTTGTTGATTGATGAAAAAGGAAGGGAACACGGAATAATAACAGGGGATACTTTGTTCATAGGTGATGTTGGTAGGCCAGATTTAGCGCAACATATAGTTTCTGAATTGACTCAAGAAAAATTAGCAGGTCATTTGTTCGATTCACTGCGGAATAAAATAATGCCCCTGAATGATAAACTTATCGTGTATCCAAATCATGGTGCAGGATCTGCTTGTGGCAAGATGATGAGTAAGGAAACCACCGATACACTGGGTCATCAGAAAGAAGTGAATTATGCACTTAGACCTGATATGACCAAAGACGAATTTATAAAAGAACTGCTTACTGGTTTAACGCCACCTCCAGGATATTTTCCACAAAATGTGTTGATGAACATAAAAGGATATGAAAGCTTGGATACTGTTATGGAAAGAGGTATAAAACCACTATCTCCTGATGCATTTGAGGCGGCAGCCAATGAAACTGGAGCGCTCATGCTCGATACTAGGAATCCTGAGGATTTTGCGAAAGGATTTATTCCAAATAGTATAAATATAGGTCTTAAGGGGAATTTTGCACAGTGGGTAGGTGAAATGATTCCCAATATAAAACAAGAAATCCTTTTGATAACATATCCCAATCAGGAAGAAGAGGCTATTACCCGATTATCGCGTGTGGGTTATGACCATGCTATCGGTTTTCTGAAAGGAGGATTTAAAGATTGGAAGAATTCAAAAAAGGAATTTGAAGAAGTAGGCAGAATTACATCAGGTATTTATGCAAAGGCCTACCATGCTGAGATGCCGTTGGTATTTGATATTCGCAAGCAAAGCGAATACAACTCTGAACATGTAATAGGTTCAATCAATGTCCCATTGAATGTATTAAACAAGCATTTGGCCCAATTTCCTAAAGAAGTGCCCTTCGTCATTTATTGTGCAGGAGGTTATCGAAGTATGATAGCAGCTTCAATGCTAAAACAAAGGGGGTGGGACGATTTTGTGGATGTAAGCGATGGTTATGCTGGAATCGCCAAGACCAATATTGATCGTTCAGAATATATTTGCCCAACCACATTGTTGTAGGAAGGACAAATGGTTGTTTATGTTGGCTGTATGGGGAACGACTGTAGAAAGAATAGTCGTTCCTTGTTTTGGTCAGAGTAATTAGAAATATAAAAATTTATAACAGATGTCATTTTTTAGTTCACTTTTTGGAGGGAGTGCCTTAAACTCAGATAAGTTTGAGATTCTGGATAAAAATACCTTTAAGGAAGCAATACAGCAGAAGAAGGTACAATTGGTCGATGTCAGGACACCTCGGGAATATAAGGGCGGACATATTGGAAAAGCCATAAATATCGATTTATTCCAAGGAGGAAGTTTTAAGCAGGCTTTTGAAAAGTTAGATAAGAATAAACCTGTTTATCTATATTGTAGATCTGGGAGTAGAAGTAAAAAAGCTGCCCAAAAGCTTTTGGACATGGGTTTTGAAATGGTTTACGATTTAAAAGGTGGTTATATGTCATGGTCATAGACCAGATAAGAATGATTAAGTATAAAAAGAAAAATGAAATGGGTATAGTAAAAATCTAGTTATGAAAGCAACGATAATAGTACAAAATCTGAAATGCGGTGGCTGTGCCAAAACCATAACAAACAAATTATTGGAGTTGGAAAACATTTCGGAAGTTCAGGTTTTCCCAAATACATCAACTGTATCATTCGCATACCAAGATTCAGGTGATGCCATAAATGTCAAGGATAAGCTGAAGGATTTGGGATATCCTTCTATAGATAGTAAAAACACCCTTGCTTCAAAAGCAAAGTCATTCGTAAGTTGTGCTACAGGGAAAATGTCAAAATGATGAAAAGCTTATATTCATTGGCTGTTTTATTTATAATTGCGAGTTGTAAAGAAACCAAAAAGCCTGAATATATCCCGTCAGATAAAACGGATAGTCAAGAAACCATAGTTTCTGACGCTCATCCAGGCAAAAAAATCATCGAAGCCGAGTGTTATATTTGCCATAATCCCGTAACCTCAGAGGAAAGTATGATCGCACCTCCTATGATTGCAATCAAGAAACATTATATCGAGGAGAAAACTACAAAAGAGCAATTTCAAGAAGATTTGGTTCGTTGGATAAACGACCCGTCAGAGGAAATTTCAAAAATGCCCGGAGCCTTAGAGAAATTTGGAATTATGCCTTTACAGCCTTTTCCCGAGGATAAAATAAAGTTGATTGCCGAATATATTTATGAATTTAAGATCGACGAACCAGCTTGGTTTGAAGAACATTACCAAAAAGGGCATGGTAAAGGAAATGGAAAGGGAAATCATGATGGCAAGGGCAAGCAAATGCGTAAACGGCATAGACAGAATCTCGACCTCCCTGATTATGGAGATATTGGTCTAAAATATGCCTTATCCACCAAAGCCCAATTAGGGAAGAATTTATCGAAGGCTATTCAAGAAAAAGGAACGGTTGGGGCTGTCGAATTTTGCAAACTGCGTGCTATGGGTCTTACAGATAGCATGTCGGTAATGCATAATGCCATCATAAATAGAGTTTCTGACCAACCAAGAAATCCTAAAAATATTGCGAATTCAAAAGAATTGGGGCACATCGCTGCTTTTAAGAAAATGGCCGCTACCGAAACCGAAATAGAGCCCATAGTAGAAGAAATAAACGGAGAAATCAATTTCTATTATCCGATTACAACCAATACCATGTGTTTACAATGCCATGGCAAACCAAATGAACAAGTAATCCCTTCAACTTTGGGTATCTTGAAAAAGTTGTATCCCAAGGATAAAGCTCTAGGGTACGATGTAGGCCAAGTCCGTGGAATTTGGAGCATTAATTTTGCCAAGAACCCAATTAATTAAGTTTATTAACCAATCATCCTTTTTTAGATTTACCAAAGCCGTAGATATTTTGGTGGATAAAATCCTGTGGGAAGTGATCATCGCCTGGGAAACCTAATTCAATGGTGCCACTATCCTCTGGAATATAATTTGTTTTAAATATATAATCCCACAGACTCAGGCTAATTCCAAAGTTTATACCATAAGATCCTTTCGGAAGTGCGTAGGCGTGATGGTACAAGTGCATTACAGGATTATTGAGAATATATTTTAATGGTCCCCATGTTAATTTAATATTGGCGTGGTTCAAATGTCCAATGGCAATAGCTGCAAAATGAACAATATAGGCTTGTTCTGGTTCAAAACCACCTAAAACCATTACACCTAGGGTTTTTAACGGCTTATATAGGATATTTTCCATCCAATGATAGCGTAAGTGGGCAGCAAAACCCATTTCCTTGACAGAATGATGTACTTTGTGAAATCTCCATAAGAATTTATATTTATGCAGAAGAATGTGGGTAAACCATTGTACAAAATCAAGAATTATAAAGAAAATTACCAATTGGGCCCAAGCCGGAAGTGTTGAAAGGTCTAATAAAGTAAGGCTTTTAGCGGAAATTCCTAGTTCACTGAAAAGTAGTCCCAATAATTTATAGAAACCACTAATAGCAATGGCGAATAAAAAGAAATTGAAATACATATAAAATCCATCCAACCAAAAGTCCTTTCTAAAAACAGACTGGTTCTTACGCCATGGGAAGGCAATTTCTAGCCCCCAGACAATCAACGAAATAATCGTAAGACCCCAAAAATAATTGGTGTACCAAGGCACATCGAATAGTATCGATTTCCAAGTCCAATCTACGCTACCCATAAATGAGTTAACAAAAGCATCTAAGTATTTTTCCATTACCTAATTATTTAATATTCTAGTTTCTTTTAAAAATCGTGAATAGTTAAAATATTATTCTTTAAGGACGTACCACCCAATGTCCTTTAAGACTTCCCTTCTGCCTTTTTTTGCTGGAGGGTAATTGGCAACTAGGTAGTCTACTATTATATTCTCGTTTGTCCCTAAATCCCATAAATTTTGTGTCTCTTGCATCCAGCGTATGGTACTGATCCATCTTTCTTTGTTCATTCTATTTTGGGTTACCAATTTTGCTGAATGGCAATTGGTACAATTATTAACCACAGCCATAAGCCCTTCGGCTTCTACCAAACCTGTACGAACATGAATGCCATTTTCTATTTTATCATAATCTTCTTCTTCAATAATTTCCAAATCTTCAGCTTCAGGTTTTGACTTTTCAAATACATCTGGATTTGAAATTAGATATATCACTGTGAAGGCAGTCACGATAAAAAGTGCAAATACCCCTAACAACATTGCGTAAATTGCCTTAACCCGTTGTTTGAATATTTTATGATCTTCCATGCTTAAGCAACCTTAATAGCGATTCTATGACAAGCATTGTTGAGATATCCTTTTGGATTCCATCCAGGCAATAGCATGGGCTGGCTAATTCCATTAGAACCTGTTGCTCTAGCCCAAACTTCATAATATCCCTTTTTAGGAAAATCAACCTTGGCCGCAAAATGTTGCCATGCCAATCGATTTACAGGTTTTTCAACGGAACCTTGCTCCCAGGATGAACCAAAATCGATGGAATATTCCATCTTCGAAACTTCCAATTCACCGGCCCATGCGTGTCCACGAATGTTCAGTTTTTGTCCTTCCTTGATGGTCGCCCCGGTTTTAGGATAGGTAATCAATGATTTTACGGGCATTGATTCTATAATGCACATGTCTTCATCCTTTACTTTTTCACCTGGTGAGACCGGATTACATGGCACTCTGTACGCTGTCCCTGTCATTTTGGTGCCATCATGGACTATGTTTCGAACACTGATACGGTTAACCCATTTACCAGATACCGATGCAGCCCAACCACCGGCAACCAAACGCAGGGGGTAACCATGTGCCAAAGGAATATCTTCACCATTCATTTTAAATGCAATCAAAGTCTCATCCTGCATTACTTTTGACATCGGGGCACCACGTGAAATAGGTTCTTTTTTCGGATCTCTACTTAGGTGAACATCGGCTGCATGGTAACCAATATAAACGGCGTCATTTTTTATACCAACATCTTCAAGAATATCACGTAATCTAACTCCTGTCCAAGTGGCACACGAAACAGCGCCTACTGTCCATTGATTCCCTTTGGCAGGGGGGTCAAATTCACTACGTCCATTACCTCCACATTCCAATGTCAATTGATAGGTATGTTGTGAAAATTTTGTTTTTAAATCGGCTATTGTATAAGTCTTGGATTGTTTTGCCGACTCACCATCAACGGTCAATGTCCATTTGCCGGCATCAATGTCCTGAGGTATTATCCCATTGTTACGTATAAACATGAATTTATTAGGTGTGATCTTATCATCCAACAAATGTGCTCTGGCTTCAATATTCCAAGGTTTGTCATTAAGGACCACCATTCCCTTATCCTTGTCGAACATCTTATAGGGGTCAGGGTCTTGTAAGGCCAATGGTTTATAACCTTCTGGTAATACATTGCCAAAAACAATTTCAGTTCCGATGACAGTGGTCATTGTGCCTAAAAAAGCCTTTCTAACAAAATTTCGTCTTTTCATATTGATGGTTGAAGTTCATAATCAACTAAAATAAGTATATTTTGATTTTATGGTCTGTAATAAAGGTTACACTAGGTCTTAAAGATAAATAATTGGTCTTATTCGCTGAGGATTGCTATCATTGTCTATAAATCAAAATCAGATCTAAAAAGGATTTCGACTCCTATTAATATAGAGCTTTTGGATAACAAATCTAGATGAACAAAAGATGAGAACTTTGTTTTGAAGTTTTTACCAGTTGGTTGATAAACCCAAATTAAAGCAGGATAGACATGTATAAAATTTTGTAGTTTTATCATCTAAAAATTTGCAAATTCCCTAGATAATTCATGGACATTACTTTTTCATTGACGGCAGGCATAATTGCCTCTATTCTACATGTAATTACGGGACCAGATCATTTGGCGGCTGTTGTACCCTTTGCTATTGAATCTAAGAAAAAAGCCTGGAAAATTGGTCTTTTCTGGGGGGTAGGCCATCTTGTAGGGATGATGTTCATAGGGGTGTTGTTTGTGGTTTTCAAGGAGTTGATTCCCATTGAGCGTATATCGGATTACAGTGAACAATTGGTAGGATTTGTCTTGATCGGTATTGGAATTTGGGCCTTTTATAAAATTTTTAAAAAAGACAAAAATCATAAGCATTTACATGTTCATAGTGAGAATTCACCAATAATCCATTCTCATAAACATGAACATTCCCATGAAAGATCGCACCACCATGTTCACGACAAAACAGTAATGCAAAGTAATTATGCATCGTTTTCTATAGGATTTCTACATGGTTTGGCGGGCATAGCCCATTTTTTATTGTTTATTCCTGTTTTAAGTTTTAAAGAACAATCAGATTCGGTTCTTTATGTAATAGGATTTGGCTTAGGTATTGTTGTGGCCATGACCGTATTTGCCTTTGTTATAGGTAAAATATCCTCCTTTGCCAAAAATGAGCACAATGATGTTTTTTTTAAGGGAATTCGACTGGCCGGCGGGCTCTTTGCAATAGTGATAGGAATCTATTGGATTTTTAGCACTTAACAAATACGTGGCAATTGTTCACCAATTAATGGACTTACGATTCGTTTTCCCCCAACAAGACTTTGCATGACCACTTTATTGGGGTGTTCCTCGGTAACTTCACCAATACAGGCCGTATTTATGCCTTTCTCATTATTTTGCATGGTTTCAACTACTGCGTCGGCCACATTGGCCTCAACAATAGCAATAAAAACGCCTTCATTTGCGACATACATGGGGTCTAGCCCTAAAATTTCACAAGCAGCGGCAACTTGTTTTTCAAGCGGTATCTTATTTTCCGAAATTATGACTCCCTTGTTAATGTCGGTGGCTATTTCCGATAGAACGCTGGCCAAACCACCTCTGGTAGGATCTCTGAACAGATGTATTTTGTTACCGAATTTGTCCAATAAATCGTTTACCAAATAATTTACGTTCGTAGTATCGCTTTCAATGGTCGACTCAAATTCGAGACCTTCGCGTTGTGACATAATTGCCATTCCGTGTTGGGCAATAAGTCCACTGACGATAATTTTATCCCCTACTTTTATGTTATTGGCCGAAATATTTGCTTCCGGGTGAACTTCACCAAATCCCGTGGTGTTGATAAATATTTTATCACCTTTCCCACGTTCAACCACCTTGGTGTCACCGGTGATTATTAGTACGCCACTATTATCGGCAGCCCTCTTTACGGAATTAACGATTTTCGTAAAATCATCAATAGCCAAACCCTCTTCAACGATAAAGGCAAGTGAAAGGTATTTGGGGATAGCACCGCACATGGCAACATCGTTAACGGTGCCGTTTACTGCTAACTCCCCAATATTTCCCCCTTTGAAAAAAATCGGCGATACGACAAAACTGTCTGTGGAAATGGCAATTTCCCCATCAAACTTCACAATGGAACCATCGTGTTTTTGATTGAGAAAAGTATTGTTGAACGTTTTGAAGATAATTTTGTCCAATAAATCCCTGGTCATTGTTCCACCACTACCATGCCCCAAATTTATGGTGTCGAACCCTAATTCACTTTTATTCATATTTCAAGAGGAAATTAAATTATCGGAAAAATTATAATATGCTGCACAGGCCCCTTCAGAAGAGACCATGGGAGCACCCAGAGGATTCGATGGGGTACAGGTTTTACCAAATTGACTGCATTGATTGGGCTTTTTAATACCCCTGAGGATTTCACCGGCAATACAATCGGAATTTTCCGGCGCTGTTATATTTCCGACCTTGAATTTGGCCTCTGCATCATATTTTCTATAAGCTTGTCTGATGACATAACCGCTATTTGGAATTTCCCCTATTCCTCGCCATTCCCTGTCACCAACTTGAAAAACTTTCTTTATTACATCAATAGCAGCCTTATTCCCATGTTCCTTTACCACCCTAGCATATTGATTTTCAAGTTCATGCCTTTCTTCCTCCAACTGTTTTACTGCCATATAAATACCCTGTACCAAATCCAATGGCTCAAAACCGGTTATTACGATAGGTATTTTATACTTTTTGACTAAAGGCAAATACTCTTGTGTTCCCATTATGGCGCATACATGCCCTGCTCCCAAAAATGCATCTATATTGCATAGTTCATCATCTAAAATTGCCTCCATAGCCGGAGGTACCAACACATGGGAAGCCAAAATTGAATAGTTGGTGATTCCTTCTTTTTCGGCGTGCAAAACGGACAAGGCATTGGCAGGGGCGGTAGTTTCAAATCCGACAGCGAAAAAAACAACTTCCCTATCTGGATTTTCCTTTGCAATTGAAACCGCTTCAATGGGGGAATATAAAATCCGTAGATCACCTCCACCAGCTTTGGCCTCCAACAAACTTTTTTTACTTCCTGGAACGCGAATCATATCACCATAGGAGCAAACGATAACATTGTTAGACAATAACTCAATGGCCTTATCAATTAAATTCAATGGTGTTACACATACTGGGCAACCGGGACCGTGGATCATTCGTACTTTTTCGGGCAATAGTTCCAAGATACCGTTCTTGACCAAACTATGGGTCTGTCCTCCACAAATTTCCATGATGTTCCAATTGCGAGTAGCAATTCTATGGATTTCATCCAGGTATTTTTTTGTAGCCTCAAAATTTCTGTATTCGCTTAAATACTTCATTTTTCAGTTTGTTATATGACCATAATACATGATTTGCCCGAAAGAGATATTTTCATCGTTAGGGGATAGTTCCTTATGAAAATACAATTTTATTTCTTTGGGCACTATTTCCAGTAACATATCTACCAGGGTCGTATTCTGAAAAACACCACCACTAAGCGCAATATGATTAAAATTCTTGGTTTTCGCCATTTGCAAAATTGATGTTGCCAGCGTGAATATAAAGTTTATAATTATTTGTTCTTTTGATATACTATTTTTTTTATCCGTATATACCCCATTGATTATTTCCTTGGGCGATATTTCTTTATTTGTAGGGTTTAAGTAACTTTTGCAGGATTTTAAATCATAGTCAATAACCAGGTTTTCCAATAAAATTGCCGCTTCTCCTTCGTAAGTGTTTTTGTCGCAGATATCCAATACCGAAGCGACAGCATCAAAAAGCCGCCCAACAGATGAGGTTTTTAGCTTATTTTGCTTTTTCAGTGATCCATAAATGGTCAACTCTTCTTTGGTAAACTTTTCAGCAATTACCGAATGTAGGTTATCATTGGCTAAGGATAGTAATGAAAGCCTAGGTTCCTTTGCCATTTTGTCACCGGCCAGCCAATCAAAATATTCAAAATGTGTAATTCGCTCCATCTTTTTAGAACGATAACCAAAAAATTCACCTCCCCAAATATGGCCATCCTCCCCATAACCGGTTCCATCCCATACAACGCCTAAAATAGGATCTTTACTGTCAAAAAGATCATGTTCTCCCAAAATCGAGGCAAAGTGCGCTTTGTGGTGCTGAATTTTATGGACTTTTACATTGAATTTATGCGATAATTCCTTGCCGTACGCCGTACTTTGATAAGAAGGGTGCTTATCGGTTAAAATTACATCTGGTTTTTGCCCAAATAAGGTTATGAAATTTGAGACGGTATTGGTAAAGCGATTATATACATCGTAGTGGTCCAAGTTGCCCAAATATTGACTGATATATAGATAATCATTGGGCAAAAAGGCTATGGTACTCTTTAAATGCCCGCCCATGGCCATGATTTTTTCATCTGTTAACGATCCTGTATTCAAATAATTAGGGGCATACCCTCTGGAACGCCTAAATAATACCGACTGATCGAATTTTGTGCTGTATTTTACTACGGAATCATCTTGTGGATGGCTTATTTTCAATGAATGATGCAGAAAAAAATCAGCAATACCAGCTAATTCCTTTTTTGCGGTTTTCCTTGAACTTATAATGGGGGATCCATGGATATTACCACTGGTTGCCACCAAGGGCATATTTACCTCATTGGCCAATAATTGCAATATTCCCGAATAGGGTAGCATTACTCCCAATTGGTTTAGATTTGGAGCCAATTCGGCAAAAGCCAAATTACCTTTAAAATTCGATCTCGGAATAATGACTATTGGTCTTTCCGTTGAGGTTAGGGCCTTCTTTTGCATTTTGGTAAGATCCTGATGTTGTTCCAAAAGCGCTAAAGAAGTATACAAAATAGCAAATGGCTTGGTAGGTCGATTTTTCCTAATTCTTAATTCAAGAACGGCAGATGCGTTACTGGCATCACAACACAACAGATAACCCCCGGTATTCTTAATGGCGATAATTTTTCCCTCTTCCAATAATATAGCCATCTTCTTAAAGATATCGGTTTGGTCAATTTTTAGGGATGTCCCCCCAGCATCGGTCAAGAAGATGGTGATACCGCAGCTTGGGCATGAATTGGTCTGGGAATGGAAGCGACGATCTGCAGGATTCGTATATTCCTTTACGCAGATTTCACACATTTCAAATTCATCAATACTTGTATGATCACGCTCAAAAGGAAAGGTATTTGTTATAGCCCAGCGAGGTCCGCAATTCACACATGTAGTAAAGGGATAACCATAACGTCGGTTTCCTTGATCCGAAATTTCGTTTTTACAGGTATCGCAAAGTGCAAAATCTGGTGTAAGTGGTATATTGAGTTTGCCCTCTTCCTGTGAAGGGATGATTTGAAAATCGCTGTATTCCCAAAATTCGACCCGTTGAATGGAATGTTGATCGATTTTTGAAACCTTAGGTGGGGTTTCAGTCAATTTTTTATAAAATGATTGAATATTGTTTTGCGTCCCGGAAGCATAAATTATGACGCCCTCTCTATTGTTGGAAACCGTACCTTTTATTTCGAATTGGTGTGCCAGAAGATAAACGAAAGGACGAAAACCAACCCCCTGAACGGTTCCTGAAATCAATATTTTATAGGTTTTGGGCATTTTAAAATCTTAAACTCCTAAAAAGGGTACCAATTTAATCAAAATCAGCATGTAACTCTTCAGTCAATTTTAAGATTTGTTCAACAGCATTGGGAATTGCCTGTTCAATTTTTGAGGAAAGTTTTATGGTCATGGGCGTAATTTCGTTGATTGAGATTGTAAATAAATGAATGTCGGGTTTTGTTTCCATTAAATAAACCGCCTCTACCATATCCTTTAACCCAACATCATGCACACTTAGGGCTGAAGGAAAATCAGATGCGAATTTTGGCCGGATCAATGAAATAGTTCCTTCCTCTTTCCTGTCCATGGTCGCATCTACGAAGATAATGGTGTTATAGGCTTCAAAACAATTAAGCAATAAAAATCCACCAGTTCCCCCATCCAGAATATCCAAATATCCTGGTAGCTCTATTTTTGCCATCTCTTGGATAATGTGTACTCCTACGCCTTCATCACCCATTAAATAGTTACCTACTCCCAAAATCAAAATACTTTTTGATTTGTCCTTCTCAAAGAAGAAAGCATCACTGCTTATAGCGACCGGAGCCCTTTTATAATCATCCATCCAATATAATCTGAATAAAAATTGCTCCAAAAGTACACTAATGTCCCCAGTTTTTTTACAACCAGTGGGAATTAACTGCTTTTGGAGCAATCGTTAAAATATTTCACGTATCGGCCTCTGTAGCTGTTACAGTGGCATCCTTTTCTTTAGAAACAACTCGTTCATCACGGACAAATTTATACCCTCCGAACATTGATGACACCTCGCCCCGTCCTTCCAACCAATCATGGTAAAATACCAAGTAAACATGAACGAGCGTGAAAAATATGAACCCCCACATGGCAATATGGTGTATTTGTCGCACGGCAAAATCACCTCCGAATAGTGGTGAGACCCATGTGAACAATCTAGGTAGCCACCAAGTTGATGTGTCTGCGTATAATCCAAAGCCTGTTATAATCTGGAGCAATGCCAGTAAGAACAGCGCGATGTACGAAAGTGAAGCTACACTATTGTGCCCAATACTTATGTCCTTTAAGTCATGTTCTTTTTCATTTTTCAACAGTACATCAACCTTCAAGACGTGTTTAAAATTGTGCCATCTTTTTTTGGTAAATGGGAGGAAAGCTTTCCAGCTTGCAAATCTATTTCCCACGAAGGACCAATATATTCTCAATATCATATTGAAAAAGAAAATATAGGCTGCAGTAAAATGAATAAACCGCACCACACCAAACGAATGCAAATTTGTCGCTTCGGCATTTGAAAGGATGGCTGGTGGATCAGCAATAATAAATCCTGTTAGAATCAACACCAATACACATAAGGTATTGACCCAATGAAATACCCGAACAGGTAATTCCCAAACCAATACGCGCTTAAAACTTCTTGTTTTCATAATTATTTCTTCATTGTAAGTGGTATAAATCGTTATGATTCACAACTTGAAATATTTTGCACTTGTGAAATATGATTTCCATGTTCGTCGTATAAGTGAACCGCACATGCTATACATGGGTCAAATGAATGGATGGTCCTAATTATCTCAAGGGGTAGTTCGGGATCGGCCACTGGAGTACCTATTAAGGTAGATTCGTAGGCCGAACGTTGGCCTTTTGGATCTCTTGGCGAAGCGTTCCATGTAGATGGCACTACTTGCTGATAATTTTCGGTTTTACCGTCTTTAATTTTGATCCAGTGGGCCAAAGCTCCACGTGGCGCTTCCATAAACCCGACTCCTTTGCATTCTTGAGGCCAGGATTTAGGCTCCCAGCTATCCATATTGGCCATTCTTTCGTCACCGTTCTTAATATTGTTCATTAGGCTATCATAGAATTCCATAGTCCAGTTGGCCACCAATTGTGTTTCGATGCCTCTTGCTGCTGTTCTTCCCAGGGTTGAAAATAGAGCTTCTACCGGTACGTCTAGATGTTTTAGGGCACCGTTTACGCCATCTTGAATCTCTTTATTGCCTCTTCCATAACCAACTAATAATCTTGCCAATGGACCAACTTCCATGGGTTTACCTCGCCATCTTGGGGTTTTGATAAAACTGTACTTCTGTTGAACATCCAGGTGATCATATGGAGGTTTAGGTCCGGAATAATTGATATTGGTTTCCCCTTCCCAAGGGTGTTTTCCTACTTCATTTCCTTCAGAATAGTCGTACCATGAATTATTGATAAATTCTTCAATATCCCCATTTCTATGATCTACATCTTGAACCTTTGAAAGATCCCTATTCAGAATTACCCCTTGTGGAAATTTAAAATTGGATATATCGGCATAGCCATTGGTTGGGAAGTCACCATAAGACATGTAATTACCAAATCCTTTTCCAATTGCACCCCAATCCTTATAAAAGGATGCAATTGCCAATAAATCAGGTATATAAACCTGTTCAATGAAATTTTTACCTTCTTGGAGCAATTTGCCAACATAAGCCAAACGTTCAGCGTTTAAGCCTCCTGGACTCTCCGAATTAATGGCACAGGCCATTCCGCCCACCAAATAATTGGGATGCGGGTTTTTACCGCCAAAAATGGTATGCACTTTAACAATTTCTTTTTGCCATTCCAGTGCTTCCAAATAATGTGCAACTCCTAATAAGTTTACTTCGGCAGGTAATTTCATTTGAGGGTGTCCCCAATAACCATTGGCAAAAATCCCCAATTGACCACTATCCACGAATTTCTGAACTCGTTTTTGTATATCAGAAAAGTATCCTGGAGAACTTTTAGGCCAATTGGAAATACTTTGAGCTATTTCAGATGTCTTTTTTGGGTCTGCCTTAAGAGCATTGACAACATCAACCCAGTCCAGGGCATGTAAATGATAAAAATGTACGGCATGGTCATGCATATACAGGGCACCTTCCATAATATTTCTGACCAATTCTGCATTTTGCGGTACAGCAATTCCCAGGGCATCCTCAACGGCCCTGACCGATGTAAGTGCATGAACTGTGGTACAAACACCGCATGTGCGCTGTGCAAAAGCCCAAACATCCCTAGGGTCTCTCCCTTTAACAACATTTTCGATTCCCCTGACCATGGTGCTGGAACTAAAGGCATCCACAATTTTGCCATCTTTGATTTCTGCTTCAATTCTTAAATGACCTTCTATTCTTGTTATAGGATCAACTACTATTCTTTCAGCCATGTTTTAAATTTTGGTCCCAATATCTAGTGGGATAAGTTTTCTTCGTTTATTTTACCTCGTGAGGTTCTACTCTTTAATTGTTTTCGCTTCGCAATATTCGCAGCAACAGCGTGTACGGCAATACCTCCGGCCAAGGCACCTGCTGCTACCTTACCAACGGTATCGGCATTGCTCTCGATTCCAAAACCTGGTAAATTTGTCAATCTTTCATAAAATGGTCCATTATCCCAAAACTCCTCTTCACTACATCCTATGCAACCGTGTCCCGATTGTATAGGGTAACTAACTCCGTTGTTCCATTTAATGGTACCACAAGAGTTATAAGTCATTGGCCCCTTACATCCAACTTTGTACAAACAGTAACCATCCTTGGCATTTTGGTCGTCAAAGGTTTCGGCAAATAAACCGGCATCATAGTAAGGTCTTCTATAGCAACTGTCATGTACCCGTTTTGAATAAAAGGCTTTTGGTCTACCTAAACGGTCCAGTTCAGGCAGTCTTCCGAAAGCAACAACGTGCACGATAATACCAGCCATTACCTCTCCGATAGGAGGGCATCCCGGAACTCTTATTATTGGTTTGTTCTTAATGATCTTATGAATGGGTGTTGCATCAGTTGGGTTGGGTTTTGCTGCTTGAACGCATCCGTTTGACGCACAACTGCCCCAAGCAATAATTGCTTTTGCCCCAGCTGCGGCCTCAATCAAAATATCTTTGGCCGATCTACCTCCAATACAGCAATAATTGCCGTCTGCACCCATAGGAACTGAACCTTCTACACAAAGTATATATTCGCCATTATACTTTTCCATTGTGGCATGTTTGGCCGCCTCTGCCTGATGACCCGAAGCCGCCATTAATGTCAAGGTATAATCCAATGAGATTTTATCCAAAATTATATCGGCAACTATTGGGTGGTCAGACCTTATAAAAGATTCACTACAACAAGTACATTCCTGAAAATGCTCCCATATTACAGGCAAGCGGAATGTAGTTTCGAGTGATTTTGCAACTTGGGCGACCAAAGAGGATTCCAATCCCATATAGGCCGCTATATAGGTGGCAAATTTCATGAAATCACGACGGCTGTATCCTTGCTTTCTTATGCTTTCATAATAAGTTTCTTTTACTTCTTTTTTTGTAGACATAATTAAAAGTTAGATTAAAAAAGATCTTATTGGTATTGTATTTTTTGGAATGTTGCCGCTGAAAGTAGTAAGAGAAGGAGAGGAAAAATATGACTTTCATCATGTTTTTAACAAATAATTATAATTATTATTGGAATTTGGTGAATTAAATGCCAATTAATCAGAATTTAAACCTTATGCATGAATTATCTGTAGCTTTGGGTATTGTCAGAATTGCTGAAAATGAAATGGCCAAAGTAGATGCTAATGAAGTGGAGTTGATCGAGCTTGAGATTGGTACTTTAGCGGGAATAGAATTTGATTCGCTCGACTTTGTTTGGCCATCAGCTGTGAAGGACACGGTTTTGGAAAAAGCGGAAAAACGCATAAATAAAATTCCTGCTAAAGCACGATGTGGAGATTGTGAAAAGATTTATCCCATTGAATTTATTCATGACAACTGCCAGTATTGCGGTAGTTTCCTCAAGAGCATAGTGCAAGGCAAGGAACTACGCGTGGTAAGCTTAGAAACGTTTTGAAAAACTCCTTGTCATTTTTGTCGTAATTCCTTTTACAAGGGCATAACAACTTCGTTTTCAGGATATAAATAATTCATTTTCTTCTATAAAATTTTTCATTATATGACAGATGTCATAAATCTTCGCCTAATGCTATAATAATTTTGTTAGATAATCAAAATTATTGAGTTATGGTAGCAGTGACAAAAGTAGATCGAAGCCGTTTAATGGATGTCATCTGGGACATTCAGCGTAAAAAAAGATATATCGCTCATGATGATATAACCAAAATTGCACATGAGTTCAATATGTCAAGAATGGAACTTGAAGGGGTCATCACTTTCTACCATTTTTATCATCGAACGCATTCGGGTAATTTCACTATTTATCTCAACGATTCCATTATCTCTCAATTTGCCGGAAGAGAATCCGTTTTAAAGGCATTTGAGGAAGCCATTGGCGTAAGACTTGGGAATGTTACGGAAGACAAAATGTTCGGTTTATTTAGAACTCCCTGTATTGGGTTGAGTGACCAAGAACCTTCTTGTTTAATTAACTTCAGACCATTTGTCGATTTGACACCAGAAAAGGTTTTTGATATAATATCAAAATTAAAGGCTGGTAAAATGCCGTACGAGATATGTGATATCCCTAAAAGTAAAATACACTATACTCCTGCTAAGGACAGAACGGTATTTTTTAAACCTTATAAAAAATTCTCGTCCCTATCAAAATTAAAGGATTACGAGCCTGAAGAGGTCATCGATTTGGTTATAAAATCAAAATTAACCGGTAGGGGAGGTGCATTTTTCCCAACTGGTCTAAAGTGGCAGCTCTGTCGTCGCAACAAAGCCGATGTGAAGTACATTATTTGCAATGCGGATGAGGGAGAACCGGGCACATTTAAGGATCGTGTCTTATTGCAAGAGCATCCTGAATTACTTATAGAAGGAATGATTATGGCTGCTTATGCGGTTGGAGCTTCAAAAGGAGCAATTTATTTAAGGGCCGAATATATGTATTTGAAAGAACCCCTTGAACAACTGTTAGCTGAGTACCGGAAAAACGGATATCTAGGCAAAATCTTGAATTTAAAAATCCCATTTGATTTCGAAATGTATGTTCATATGGGCGCAGGGGCTTACGTGTGCGGAGAAGAAACTGCATTGATCCATTCAATGGAAGGGAAAAGAGGTGAACCTGGAACCAGGGAATATTTTCCAGTCGATAAAGGATACAATGGTAAACCCACTGTTGTAAATAATGTAGAAACGCTATGTGCGGTGCCAAGAATATTAGAATTAGGACTGGACAAATATTTGACCCTGGGAACCGATGCAACCCCGGGAACCAAGCTTCTTAGCGTATCGGGTGATTGTACAAAACGTGGGATGTTCGAAATAGAATGGGGAATGAAACTAAGGGATTTTCTTGACTTGATCGGGGCAAAGAATCCGGAATTTATTTTATTTAACGGATTTGCAGGTGAATGTCTGTCCTCGGCCGACTTTGATAGGGAAATATCAGGGGAAAACTTATTGGCCGAACACATTAAGTTCGATTTTAAAGACCCCATTGAATATGCGAGGAAAATGGTCGGTATCGGTTTGAGAAGTGGAGGATCGATTATGGTTTTTGACAAAGAAAAAGACCTCGTTGAAGTTTTAAAAAATGTCGCTGACTTTTTTGTTGCGGAATCGTGTGGAATATGTGTCCCATGTAGAACCGGCAATTTTTTATTGAATAAAAAGATCAATAAGATCATTTTGGGGCATGCGGAGCGACAAGACTTGGAAGACATTAAAGATTGGAGTAAAATCATCAAGACAACCAGTCGTTGTGGCTTGGGTAAAATGTCTTCAACCGCATTAAACGATGCTATTCTAAAGTTTCCTCATGTTTTTGAAAAACGGTTGTCAGAAAATACAAATTTCAACCAGGCATTTAATTTAGAAGACGCCACAGCAGATTACGACAGAATCATTAATGAAATGACCTCCGATTATGAATAATTTAGTAAACCTTACAATTGATGGGAAAACCATCCAGGCAGAATCAGGGAAAAACCTTGTAGACGTTGCCAAACAAAATGGAATATACATACCTACACTATGTTATTTCAGGGAGCTCAATCCGCTGGCCACTTGCAGAATTTGCACGGTCAAGGTCAATGGAAAAGATACAACAGGCTGCACAGTAAAGGTAGCTGAAGGCATGGAGATTGAAGTAAACTCTGCCGAACTCTTGGATAATCGCAAAGCGATCATCGAAATGCTTTATGCCGAGGGCAACCATTTTTGTCCTTCCTGTGAGAAAAGTGGCAATTGCGACATGCAAAATCACGCCTATGATATGGGACTTACGGTAACACGGTATCCGCATGTATTTAGTGATAAAATAGTCGATTTTACTCCTAAGCGCATGATTATGGAATCCAACCGTTGCATATTGTGCAAACGCTGTGTTGAGGAAGTAAAGACAAATGAGGGCCGGGATGTTTTTTCCTTCGTACAAAGAGGAATAAATACCAGGGTAAAAATTGATTATGAACTAGAACAACAACTAAGCGAATCAGAAGCACTAAGGGCAATGAACCTATGTCCCGTTGGTGCTATTCTTGTAAAAGGGATGATACAGGAACAGCCCTTCGGAGAACGAAAATATGACTTGTTGGGCAAAGACATTAAACCCGTAGTAAAAGACAATAATTTACATAAAAAGGATAATGAAAAATTTATAGTTGCCACGACCTCACTTGCTGGGTGTTTTGGTTGCCATATGTCTTTATTGGATATAGATACCGACTTATTGGACATTCTAGAAATTGCCGAATTTAACAAGTCGCCTTTAACAGATATCAAGAAATTCTCGAAACGCTGTCATATTGGTCTTATAGAGGGTGGATGTTCTAATTCTGAGAATGTTGCAGTGTTAAAGGAATTTCGCAAGAAATGTGATATTCTTGTTGGTTTTGGTGAATGTGCTATTATGGGAGGTATTCCGGCGATGCGAAATTTTGTTCCGCTACAGGAATGTCTTGAAGAAGCCTATCTTAATGGAGTAACCACAGAGATTGGAGCAGATGTTGTACCAGGCCATGAGGATATTCCAAAATTGTTGAACAATGTATATCCTTGTAACGAAGTCGTGAAGATAGATTATTACATTCCGGGTTGTCCACCCAACGCACAACATATCTGGAAAGTAGTTAAAAGCATCCTATTGGGCGAGGAGTTTTCAATTACCCATGATGAATTTAAATATGATTAATACGAAATAGTAATTGCTCAGAATTGGGAATTTAATTAAATGCCATTTCAGAATAGATTTATAAAAAGAGAATCAATCGAAATAATATATTGACTATGTCACAAAAATTAGTAATAGATCCGGTAACCAGAGTTGAAGGACATGGTAAGGTCACAGTTCATTTGGATGATAATAATAAGGTAAAAGATGCTTTTTTTCACGTTGTTGAGTTTCGTGGTTTTGAACGTTTTATTCAGGGTCACCCCTATTGGGAAGCCCCCGTTTTGGTACAGCGCTTATGTGGCATTTGTCCCGTAAGTCATCATTTAGCGGCTGCCAAGGCAATTGACCAGATAGTAGGATTAGACCCCGCAGATCTTTCATTACCTGCCCAAAAGATTAGGAAGCTGTTGCATTTCGGACAAGTATTTCAGTCACATGCCTTGCATTTCTTTTATTTAGCTTCGCCCGACTTGCTTTTCGGTTACGATGCCGATCCATTAAAAAGAAACGTTGTAGGCGTTGCAATGGAATATCCTTCATTGGCCAAAAAGGGGATCTTGATGCGCAAATTTGG
>JAAETN010000145.1 GCA_024228355.1 Maribacter sp.
GCTACCTGTAACAATACACCTGGTATCAAAGAAGCTGGAGGTTTTGATTATATGAAAAAATATGGGATCTGGCATGATAATAGTGCTAAGATCAGTGTTGAGAAACGACCAAAAATTGAGCTGTACTCGGAGAGCCTGAAACAAAATGGTTTTTCAGCGATTCCCTCCTGGATGGAAATCCCAACACATAAAAAAATGGACAAAGATGACTTGGTCTTGACTACCTATAAAGTGAGTGTTCATACACACTCCAGAACGCAGAACTGCAAATGGCTCACAGAATTGTATCATGAAAACCCAGCCTGGATTAATCCAAAAACAGCATATGAAAGAGGAATTGACGAGGGTGATTGGATTAGAATTCAATCTGAAATAGGTGAAATGATTACCAAGGCGAAAGTCACTCAAGGAATTCACCCAGAAGTTATTGCTATTTCAAATCATGCAGGGCATTGGGGTTCTGGTAAATATGCATCAGGAAAAGAGTCTGCCGTTTTCCAACCCGGACCAGATACTGCAAATAAATGGTGGGAAAACAAAGGGTCTCATGTTAACAAAATAATTCCGAATGTTGGTGATCCTATTTCCGGTTCAATGTGTTGGAATGACACTATTGTGAAAGTTGAAAAAATATGACAACAAGGGCAACCTGCTTTATCCTAAAGCGATGAAGCCATGAACTGCTATGTCCAAAAATTAGGGAA
>JAAETN010000146.1 GCA_024228355.1 Maribacter sp.
AAAGAGAGCCTCTTAAGATAAAGGTATGTGGTATGAACCGAAATACAGTGGAAGTCGGGGCCTTAAAACCAGACTATTTAGGTTTTATTTTCTGGGAACAATCTAAAAGGAATTTTGATGAGAAGCCATTGGTTCTTCCCCATAGGATAATGAAAGTCGGTGTTTTTGTAGATGGACGTATAGAAGAGGTAATTGAAAAAGTTAAAACACACCAACTTTTGGCTATTCAATTACATGGCAGCGAAAGTCCCGAATATTGCATTGCCTTGAAACAACTATTGAAGGGAGTAGAAATTATAAAGGTCTTTTCAATAAAAGATAAATTCAATTTTGAAGAACTCAAGCCATTCGAATCGGTTTGTGATTATTTTTTATTTGATACGAAAGGGAAATTGCCTGGTGGAAATGGATTTAAATTCAATTGGGAAGTATTGAAAGGGTATCCCTCAAAAAAACCATTTTTTCTTAGTGGAGGCATTGGATTGGAGGATATGGATTCCATCCAAGAATTTATGCAAACACCTGAATCTAAACAATGTCATGCTATTGATGTGAACAGTAAATTTGAAATAGGACCTGGATTGAAGGACATAGAGAAATTGAAGGATTTTATAAAGAATTTAAAATGAGTTATAACGCAGACGAAAAAGGCTATTATGGGGAGTTTGGCGGTGCATTTATACCGGAAATGCTATATCCGAATACTGAGGAGCTTCGCCAAAATTATCTCCGAATTATGGAAGAACCTTCGTTTAAGAAAGAATTCGACCAGTTATTGAAGGATTATGTAGGGCGGCCAACACCCTTGTATTTCGCGGAACGACTTTCAAAAAAATACAATGCTAAGATATATCTCAAAAGAGAGGATTTATGCCATACCGGAGCACATAAGGTGAACAATACTATCGGGCAAATACTTATGGCAAAGAAGCTCGGCAAAAATAGGATTATTGCCGAAACCGGTGCCGGACAACATGGTGTCGCCACTGCTACTGTTTGTGCACTAATGGGTATTGAATGCGTGGTTTATATGGGTGAAATTGATATCGCACGACAAGCACCAAACGTTGCTAGAATGAAAATGTTAGGGGCAGAAGTGAGACCCGCACTGTCAGGAAGTAGAACCTTGAAAGACGCAACCAATGAAGCCATTCGGGATTGGATCAATAATCCGGTTGACACCCATTATATCATTGGTTCGGTGGTTGGTCCTCATCCCTACCCCGATATGGTAGCACGATTCCAATCGGTAATTTCTGAAGAAATAAAATGGCAACTAAAAGAAAAGGAAGGTGTTGAAAATCCAAATTATATCGTAGCCTGTGTCGGTGGCGGCAGTAATGCCGCTGGCGCATATTATCATTACTTGGATAATCCTGCAGTAAATATCATTGCTGTTGAAGCTGCCGGAAAAGGAGTGCATTCTGGAGAAAGTGCCGCAACCTCGGCCTTAGGGAAAATGGGTATTATTCATGGAAGTAAAACCCTTTTAATGCAGACCGAGGATGGTCAAATAACCGAACCATATTCAATATCGGCAGGTTTGGATTATCCAGGCGTAGGACCCATGCATGCCCATTTGTTTACAACGGGTAGAGCCGAATTTATTTCGATTACCGATGATGAAGCAATGAAAGCAGGCCTAATGATGTGCAAGTTGGAAGGAATTATTCCAGCTATCGAAAGTTCACATGCCTTTGCCATATTAGACCATAAAAAGTTCAATCCAAATGATATTGTTGTTATAAACCTTTCGGGGCGTGGCGATAAGGATTTGGATACTTATATAGATTATTTTGAATTATAAATTGTCCCCTTGAGCGTTCTTTAGGGGTGTTTTTACATCCCCCTTACTCCCCCTTCAAAGGGGGAATCCATATTTTCAAATTATGAAAAACCGAATACAACACAAACTAAAAGAGGATAAGAAAATCCTCTCTATATATTTTACAGCCGGTTATCCTGCCTTAAATGATACCGTCAGAATCATTGGGGAATTGGAAAAAAACGGAGTTGATTTGATTGAAATAGGACTACCATTTTCAGATCCATTGGCAGACGGTCCAACCATTCAAGAAAGTTCTACAACCGCATTAAATAATGGAATGCATACTGAATTGCTTTTTGAACAATTAAAGGACATTCGAAAAACGGTCTCGATTCCATTGATTATCATGGGATATTTTAACCCTGTATTTCAGTATGGGGTTGAAGATTTTTGTCAACGTTGTCAAGAAATTGGGATAGACGGACTCATTCTTCCCGATTTGCCTTTAGATGTTTATCTGAAAGACTATGCATCTATTTTCAAGAAGTATGGTTTAGTAAATGTATTTCTAATTACTCCACAAACCAGTGCTGAACGTATCAAGGAAATTGATGAAGCTTCAGATGGATTCATCTATATGGTTAGTTCGGCCAGTACAACAGGGGCAACCGAAGGTTTTGGGTTAGCACAGCAGAATTACTTCGCCCGGATTACTGCACTTGAATTGAAAAATCCTCAAATTGTTGGATTTGGTATCAATAATTCAGAAACGTTTCAAAAAGCCACCCAGTCTGCCGCCGGAGCCATCATAGGTTCTGCCTTTATAAAGCACTTGACAATAAACGGTGTGGATTCGATTTCTGATTTTATAAAAACTATTCGATAAATAAATGGACATTATCAACAACTGGAAACTAGTTATATTGCTTTGTCTAACTCTGGGGTTAGCTCCTTTTTTTCCTGAACCCCATATATGGGGGAAAATTCGCTGGATTGCAGGTGGAGCAAACGGAATGGCAGTTCAAGATTGGTTTGATGTCGTTTTCCACGGTTTCCCCTTTATACTTTTAATTCGCTTGATTATTTTTAAGTTAATTGGCTTGTTCAAAAAATAGAATTGTCTACATTTAAAGCTTTATCAAACCACACTATTGAATGAGAAAATTGTTTGCCTTATTATTTGTATTGATTACAGGGAACATTATCGCCCAAGAAGAGTCAGAGTTAAAAGCCCATGTAAGCCATACCATAAATGAGCTTAGAGAATTTGTTGCCATACCTAACGATGCATTGGAACATGCTGACATTAACAGAAACCTTACGTGGTTGACCAAAAAATTCAACGAACGGGGTTTTAATTCTACCGTATTACCTACAGATGGAGAATCCCTTTTTTTTGCGGCCCTACCTATGGAGGATAACAAGCCCACCATTCTTTTTTATATGCATTTAGATGGCCAATCCGTGGACCCTGCCAAATGGGACCAGTCCAATCCTTATGAAGTAGTTCTAAAATCAAAAGATGGTGACAATTGGATTTCCCAGCCATTCGATAGTTTGGCGAACAACCTCAACTATGATTGGCGATTATTTGGTAGATCAACATCCGATGATAAGGGCCCAATTGTAATGTTATTGAATACCATTGACCTTTTGAAAAAGAACAAGGTCACCATCCCTTTTAATGTAAAGGTGATTTTGGATAGCGAAGAGGAAAAAAGTAGCAAACCACTACCTAAAGCAGTAAAAGAATACCGCGATTTATTGAAAGCTGATTTCTTGGTCATTAATGATGGCCCTGTACATGTTTCTGGTAATCCTACCATGATTTATGGGTGCCGAGGAATTACATCTCTCACACTAACGACTTACGGACCAATTAAACCACAACATAGTGGCCATTATGGCAATTATGCTCCAAATCCCGGCTTTCAATTGGCACAAGTGTTGGCCAGTATGAAGGATTCAGATGGAAAAGTATTGATTGATGGTTATTATGATGGCATATCCTTGGATGAAACCACCTTGGATATTCTTAAAAGTGTGCCTGATGATACTGAAACCATAAACACATTATTAGCCATTAAAACGCCTGATAAAGTAGGTGGATTTTACCAAGAGTCTCTTCAATATCCCTCACTGAATATTAGAGGGTTGGGCTCTGGCTGGGTTGGTAAAAAGGCAAGAACCATTATTCCGGAAAGTGCCACTGCCGAGATTGATATGCGCTTGGTACCTGAATCAGATGGGAATAGATTGAAAGGTTTAGTGAAAAAACATATTGAGAATCAAGGATACTATGTAACTGATAAGCTTCCAACCAAAGAAATACGAATGGCCCATGACAAAATTATAACTATAAAAGAGGGGCCAGTCACGAACGCATTTAGAACAGATTTAACAAATCCCTACGGTGAGTTTTTGGTTAATACCTTAAACAAAAAATTTGGTGAAGATTTGGTTCAAATTCGGATTATGGGGGGAACAGTCCCCATAGCGCCGTTCATTAACGAATTAAAAATTCCGGCCTTTATTGTTCCGATGGTAAATCCGGACAACAATCAACATAGCCCTAATGAGAATCTAAAAATTGGACAGATTGCCTATGGCATCAAGACCTTTTATGGGATTTTGAGTACTGCTATAGACCAATAAAATTATTTGAATTTTTATCTGTCGGTAATTTGGGTAATATAGACCTCTTTCTTAAATGAATTCAAAAAAGGGAAAAATATTCACTTATATAATGATATGAAATCGATAATCAAGCAAGGCCCAATCATAACAGAAGCATATGATGCGAATACTGAAACTGCCCAGGTATACTATAAAGCCGTAAAAGAATGGGTTGCCAAACAAACCGAAAGCTTAAAAGAGCTAGATGTCAAAGCCCAACGCTATGGCAATGAAGCCCTGGCGTTTCGCACAATGTTGAAATTTTTGGAATCCGAGAAGATTATCTTAAACCTTAAAGAAGCGGTTACACTTACCCTTATTAATCCTGTTTACAAGGAGACGGGGCGTATGCAGAAGAGAAACCAGCATCCCCATGGTGAGAACTCATTACGAACAAAAATCACCACTCTCCAATATTTCATGAGGATTAACCCTCTTTTCAAGGGTCGGGTTTTTGTTGTGGATGATGGATGCCCTGATGGATCTGGAAATATGGCTGAAAACATTTTAGCCGAACACCCGAATTGTCCCCATAAGGTTTTTTTTCTTGCAAATGCGATTGATGAAAATGATATTGATCTACCTGTTGGCATAACCCATAAAAACGGAAGCAATCGAAGTGTCAAAGGTGGCGCGGCATTGTTCGGAATGCAAAAAGCTCTGAAAACTCCAGCAGAAGGTGTACACATAATTGTAGATAACGATGCTGATCTGTCTATTCACCCAATGCAGTTGGGTTTGTTGATCAAGGATATTGTGGAAGGAAAAACTAAGGCGATTGCGGGATCAAGACGTGAAGATGATTCTGTTTCACTTATTGGGGGAGCTAGAGACCTTCGCGGGAATCTGTTCATTCGTATTTGGCAACACTTTTTACCTCAACTTGCTGAGAATATTGTCGACACAAATAGAGCATTCAAGGCATTTGAAAGCAGTGCTTTGGAAAGGATATTACCAGCTATTAAGATCTATACTTTTCCTTATCAGATAGAGCTACTTCAAGCATGTATATCAATGGAAATTCCTTTGATAAAGAAAGGTATTGCCTATTTGGATTCTGAGGCAGCCTCAACACAGAGTGGTGACAATATCACTGAAACATATTTAAATCAAATCAATCAAATAATTGATATCGCGAGGAGATATAACACCATTCCTATAACGGATCCTCTAATGAAATATCTATCATCCATATCTGAGGAAGAATGGCGCAAAATAGAGGCTAATCCTCCTGAAAGTATTCTGGACATGATCTGAATTTAGCATTCAAAATGGTCCCAGTGAGAATCTGAAAATTGTTAAATTTACCAGTATAAATTTGCTTTCGGATTATACTGTATAAAACCCTTTTTCTCTCAATAACACATCTACATTGTACCAAAAAACCTTAAACGTAAAATCAGGTTCAACAGTTGTATCAGTAAGTTCTAATAAATTTTTCCTTATTTCTATTGCCCTATCACTATGCATCTTTTCAGAAGGTTTTAGATAGGCCATATCCCAAGTCTCAAAAATTCTTTTCTTCGTTTCCCCTTCGCTAAGAATATCAATATCCGTATGTCTTTAATCCCGTTCAATACTGTCCATCAACTCCTTAATAGTAGCCTTACTACCTTCAAGCAATTGAATAAAATAACCCTTATTAAACACCAAACATCCAGAAATATCATTTTTTGAATTAAAGTTTCTAGCAGTTTTTAGAATATCTTCAATTTGCTCATATGTTATTTCAGGAATTGCAATTGAACGATAAGTAAGATTATAAAGCATGAATTTTCGTAAAATTGATTAAGAATAATACTATAATAAATAAGTTACTTAAATGTAAAGAAAAATCTTTATACTAACACATCAACTTTACACCAATAATCCCATGGGATAAAATAGAACGAATGGGTACTATTGACCTAAATATGACCTTTACAATCTTTAGGCTGAATTCCTACTTGCATTAATATTTCCGTAAAGTGAGCGGGTTACAATTTTCTCATATAACTCTTTAAATTCGGTGTCCTGTCCGATCTTTTGAAGCGCATATTGTTGAATCACCAACAATGGCAACACAATATTTTCCCTTATCTCTATGGACTCCCTTGAAATCGGTTCATTTTCCATAAGGATGTTCGAGTCAGCAATCAATAATAGCATTTCTATAGAAAGCTGATACTCTTCGTGCAGAATATTCCAAAAATCACCATACTTGGCATCCTCTTTCATATAGCTTGTCAACTCAAAATAGCATTTCGTAAGTGACATCATACTATTGTGCATCAATGCTTTAAAGAATGGTACTTCCTTGTACATTTTTTTCAATTCCCGTAGTCGTCCCGATTCCCTAATGGTTTTTATTGCCGTGCCAATCCCAAAATAACCAGGCACATTTTGCTTTAATTGGCTCCAAGAACCCACAAAGGAGATGGCCCTTAGGTCTGTCAACTCCAACTGTTTTTTATTGCCCCGTTTACCTGGTCTACTTCCTATATTAGCTTTTTGATAGTACTTAAGAGTACTCCTATTTTCCAAGTAAGGGATAAACATGTCATGATTCTTTAATGCATCGTATTTAGCAAAACTCAAATCGGACAGTTCTTCCAACAACTTTCGGTATTCTTTAGAAATCACATTCTCTTTACCAAATAGATTGTTAGATAGGCCGGCAGTTAACAACTGCTCACTATTGTACATAAATTGTTCCTTGGTGCCATAGGTACTGGTAATGGTCTGTCCCTGGATTGTAAGCTGAATTTCATTATTCGCAATATCTTTGGTTTGGGCAGCATAAAAACGATGTGTCTTTCCGCCCCCACGCGCTGGTGGGCCACCTCTACCATCAAAAAACATGGCTTTGATATGGTTCTTCTTACAGACCTTGGATAATTGTTCTTTGGTTTTTAAAATTGACCAGTTCGCCTTTAAATACCCCCCATCTTTTGTACCGTCAGAAAAACCAAGCATCATCGTCTGTTGGTCTTTTCGTTGCTCTAAATGTTTTCGGTATTCTGGCAAATCGAATAAGAACTGCATAATTGACTCAGCTTCATCCATACCTTTCATGGTTTCGAAAAGCGGAATTATATCAAAGGTAATCTCATCGTCGCTCCATCCGCACCATCTGAACAATCCATAAACATATAGCACAGAAAACACATCTTCAGAATTACTGATGATATATCTATTACAACCTTCCTCACCATTCTTTGACTGTATTTCCTTTAATTGGGAAATGTTTGTAATCGTATCTTTTACGATATCATCATAATCGTCAGGATCTAATTCTAATTTTTTCTGAACAAGTAATTTTATCAATTTCGATTCACTTAATTCATGAATACCCTCTTTTATAAGTCCGTTTTTCTTTAGGATAGTTTCTACGATCAAAACATGTTTACTATGGTCCTGCCTAATATCAAGAGTCGCAAAGTGCGTTTTGAAAATCTTTACTTTATCAATAAAATGATCTAACTCATGTAAATATAGTCCGTGATAATCATCTATCAACAAATTCCGTATCGCCATTAATGGGTCAATGATCTCTTGGTATCCAATATTTTTATCTAGATTGAACATGGCGGTATAAAGGTTGTTCCTCAGCGATTTTATTTGTGGCTGTAGTTTCTTGAATGTTAGTTTTTGATGTAAAACTTTAAGATCATTATAATAACATTTCATTAAACTGACCCTAAGTTCATCTGCGACGTTTTTGGTGGTCTCGGCTGTCACAAATGGATTCCCATCCCTATCACCACCAGGCCAAAATCCCAATTTCATGATGTTAGGATTCTCAAATTCCTCATCGTCAATATTCTCCTTTATGTAGGCATATAAATCGCCCAATGCGTCATAATAAACATTCCTAAGTATATAAATGATGTTTTTGGCTTCATCTAGAGGCGTTGGTTTTTGACTATTGATCAATGAAGTGAGCCCGAGTTGTTGCAGGGTAATATCTATATCATCTATCTTATTGTCTACAATAAGGGACCTTAAATCGTTCATTATATCCAGTACCGCCGGTGTATAGAATTGGGTAGGGTGTGCGGTCAATACAATTCTAGCGCTAAAAGTTGATAATTTTTCAGCTACTTTATCCCAACTTTTGGTTTTGTTAACTAGTTGAAAATAATCCTTTATAGATAGTGTTTCACTATGTTCCTGAAGTTTTGGGAAAGCTGCATCTTCAACACTATCGTACAAAACCACTTGCCTTTCTACATATTGAATAATACGGAACATAAAATCTATTTGATCCTTTTCCGATTCAATATTCACATAGTTATGGAAGAAAGATTCTAAAATGTCCTGCGGATTCAAGCCTGCCTTAAGGCCTTTTGAAGATTGATGCAATAAAAGCGGAACCACCATCCCAACGTTCTCAATATTCCTATAAGGCAAATTAAGAAACAGGCTGTTGTAAACGTTAAACTTATTCCGGACTGATTTTTTAAATTCTTCTAATCTTTCTGTTTTATGCATAGACTTTGTCAAATGTATACACCCATAATGGTACATACGGAATTACTTACCCAATTGAGCTGGTAAATATCGGTATATTCAACGAACCCATATTTGTAAATTATAGCAATTAACAAAATACTGTACACTTAGTACAAAAACAACAGAAAATGAACTTAAAAAAAGGGAGTGTATTGCCTTACCCTAAAATCCAACGTAGTCAACATATGGTTTTTCGATTTCATTTCTTTATAAGTAGCAAGACTGCCAACTGCCCTATTCGCAGCTCCTGATGGGGCTGTTAGCGAGACTGTTCTAATTATCCGTTTGGGACCTTTTTCTGAAGGAAGCATAAATTGATGAATCCTAGGTACTTGATCATTTATCACTTCCAATTTAATTTGATTTTGTTTGAGGAGTAGACGAAAAAAATATTCTGGCCCGTTTTTACTATTTCCACCGGTGAACAATAAAGTTTCAACTTTCGGGTATGCTTGTAAATAAACAAGCAGGTTTCTTAGTTCTATGTTTTGCATACCGAGGTCCGAAGCATCAATCTTAGAACGTTCTGCGCTTTGAACTATATCACAAATACCTATTTTACGACGTATTAAGAATTGCTTTCTTTGCTCAATTGCCTCTGTCGTAGTTTCAAACTTCAATTTCAATCCAAAAATCCGGTCAAGTATTGGCCATAGTTGTCCATCCCTACTTCCATAACAAAAATCAACATCCCCTATTTTTAATTCCCCAGTGGTAAACCTCGGGGGTGGCAACGTACCTACTATCAGCTTCGTTGCTTCCTCAAAAAGGAAAGGTTCGTAAGGGTGATAATGAAAAAACAAATTCAAGATATTGAATATGACATATTAACTATTATAAAACCAACTATACTGATTCGCAAAATCTAAAACATTGCTAGACAATTTCCAACTAATTCAGTAATTTTAAGAAAATCAAATAATCATATTATGGGTAAAGGTGACATCAAAACCAGAAGGGGTAAAATTGCAAACAAATCTTACGGTGCCAGAAGACCAAGAAAAGCGGCCAAAGTTGAGGTAAAACCAAAGAAAAAAGTTGCGAAAAAAGCTGTAAGAAAGGTTGCGAAAAAAACCAAATAAATTAGTCGATCACAAAATTCAAGGTCACATTACCCTCGGCATCCAATCCTATCTCATAGGTGTAAAACCCTAAAGGTAATGGGGTTTCGCCTACAAAATCAATAGGTTGCAGAACGTAGGATTCATCTGCAGAGTTTATATTGATATAAGCATATCTGTAAGCACTTTCATAAATTAAATATTCAGAATATTTACCTGCGGCAACATTGGCATGAACCATTTCATCGCTACCTACCTGAATAGTGTCATAAGTTATTGAACTAATATTCTTCACTCTTATCTGAACACCGTTTAATTCATCGTTCTGATCGGTACAACCCAAAATAAATACAAAGACACTAAAAGATAAAACCAGTAACCGTTTCATAACTCTTGTTTTTAATTAGATACAGTATGAATAAAACGGTTGCTTTAGAGAAATATTCTAACCAATGTTATCTTCTTTTATCCCCTTTTAACATACTAAACCCACTATTGGAAGGTTATTGTATAGGCAAGAGAATCAAACCTGTATGGCAAAGAACGTCCAAAACATCTTTTTAACTGTGATGTTAATATCCCACTCAATACTAATAATGTCTTGCACTAACGATGATAATCCCCCTGCTGATAACGGCTCTCTAAAACCCATTGTTTTTGAAAATCCAAGACAGGTAACCCTTCAGGGGTATTCAGGCGATGCGATGGAACCTTTTATTTCAAAGGACAGTAACATCTTGTTTTTTAATAATCTTAATGGGGATATGTTGCCCAACGGAGGGGAAAACGACACAGATATTCATTATGCCGTTCGCGTTGATGATATTACTTTTCAGTATAAGGGAAAGGTTTTCGGTGCTAGTACTGATGAAATCTCCGATAATAATGAGCTGGAAGGTGTTCCGAGTTTGGATAAAAACGGAAAAATCTATTTTATAAGAACTTTGGATTATTTGAATGCCCAAAGTCCTGATTACTTATCAAGCATTTTTATGGGAGATTACTCCCTAGGAGCCATTACCAATTTAAAGAGCCTACCAAACCTAAAGATGGGCCGCCCAAATGGTGAATCCCCTGTCGCGGGCGAACTGAATTTCGATGTCGAAATACACTATGACGGCAAACAGCTTTATTTTGTTGAAGGATTTTTTTCGGTTAATCCACTACCCGACAAAGCGGACATAGGGATCGCAAATGAGAATAATGGGGTTTTCGAAGTCGACCCTGACTCCAGAAAACTATTTGCAGAAGTTAATACCAATGCCTTGGAGTATGCACCATCTATTTCCACCGATAATTTAGAACTCTACTTTACACGGGGTATCGGTTCCTTAGAGACTGGTTTTGATTTCGGAATTTATGTCGCAAAGCGAAGTTCCGAATCGGATCCTTGGGGCAATGTAAAACGATTAGAAAACATTACCGGTGAGTTCTTGGAGGCCCCTTCAATTTCTTTTAATGGAAAGTTATTGTACTACCACCGAAAAATAGCTGATGAATTTAAGATTTTCGTAGCGCAAAGAAAATAATCAGAGCGGTTTCTTTATCTAACAAAAACGGGTTGGTTTTCCTTAAGAGTATGTTCTTTGCTAAACATATAGTCATCCAAGTTAAAACCTTGAATATCTTCCAAGGTTTTCGCATTGGAGTCTAAAATATATCTCACCATTGAACCTCGAGCCTTTTTGGTGAAGAAGCTAATGACCTTTAAGTTATCATTCTTCCAATCTTTGAATATTGGTGTAATAACCGGAACCTTAAGTTTCTTTTCATCAATGGCTCCGTAATACTCATTACTTGCCAAATTAATAAACAATTCACTTTCCTTCAATTCTGAATTAAGGTGCTCTGTCAATTGTTTTTTCCAAAACTCGTATAGGTTTTTCTTACGCCCCATTTTTAATTGTGTGCCCATCTCAAGACGATAGGGCTGAATTAAATCCAACGGTTTTAAAATGCCATAAAGCCCAGATAATATTCGCAAAGTATCTTGAAGATTATCCAATTTATTTTCTGGAATTGTATAAGCATCCAATCCTTGATAAACATCCCCATTAAAGGCATACATTGCTGGCCTAGCATTGGAAGGATCAAACGGAGTCGAAAATTGCTGATTACGCTCCCAATTAAGCTCAGCCAAATTATTGGAAATGCCCATTAATCTTGACAATACCCTTGGCCTTTTTTTCACCAAAACCTTGTTCAACTTTTCAGCTTGCTCCAAAAACCGAGGTTGGGAATATTTTTTAGTTGGCAAATCACTTTCAAAATCCAATGATTTGGCCGGAGAAATAACAATCTTCATATAAACTTATTTTAAGCATAAAAATAAAAAGGTTTATTGGACAAACCTATCGCCATATGAAAGTAGTTTTTGATAGAAGCATAGCTATAATTTATGCTTACTTACTATGTCTTGCATAGTCCTGCCATTTCGCGATACAATTGGCCATATCTTCAGGGATTTCAGAGTCAAAACGCATATTCTTACCCGTAACAGGGTGAATGAATCCTAGTGTCTTTGCATGTAGCGCCTGTCTTGGTAGAATTTTGAATGCATTATCTACAAACTGTTTGTATTTCGTAAAGGTTGTTCCTTTCAACACTTTATCCCCGCCATAACGTTCATCGTTAAATAGTGTATGGCCAATAGATTTCATGTGTACACGAATCTGATGTGTTCGTCCAGTCTCTAGTTTGCATGAAAGCAAAGTTACATAGCCCAAGCGCTCCAAGACTGTATAATGGGTAACTGCTTCCTTACCTGCATCGCCCTCAGGAAAAACCTGCATTTGCAATCGGTTTTTAGGGTTTCTGGCAATATTACCCTCAACTGTACCATTATCATCTTCAACATTTCCCCAGACCAAAGCAATGTATTCCCTCTCCGAAGATTTGTCAAAAAACTGTTTTGCCAAATGTGTCATTGCTGATTCCGTCTTTGCAACTACCAAAAGTCCTGATGTATCCTTGTCTATTCGATGAACCAAGCCTGGACGTTCATTGCTATTTGAAGGCAAATCCTTTATATGAAATAAAAGTGCATTGATCAAGGTTCCAGAGTAATTCCCATGACCAGGATGTACAACCATCCCTGCTGGTTTATTGACCACGAGTAATGCTTCATCTTCGAAAACTATATCTAATGGAATATCCTCAGGAGTTAGCAAAAGTTCATGGGGAGGATGCTCGAAAAGTACTTTCACCTCATCACCAGCTTTAACTTTATAATTCTGCTTAACGATCTTGTCATTCGCCCAAACATGACCGTCTTTTGCAGCTTGTTGGATTTTGTTTCTAGTTGCATTTTCAATAAAGTTCATCAAGAACTTATCTACCCGTAGGGGTTCCTGACCTTTGGAAGCCACGAACTTATGGTGCTCGAAAAGTTCATCTTCGTTAGGTTCCTGATGCATTTGTGGTTCCATAGTTTAGTCCGAATCGGCCTTTATCTGAGCGCGAATCGGGATTGTTCCATTACCACAAACCAGTTCTATTTTAGAAGTTTTAGGTAGTTTGTCTCCAGGTTTAACGTACTTTCCCTTGAACTTGATTTGGTACACCATGTCCTTACCCAATTCATCAATGTAACTTACGCGCTGTATGTCTAATCCAACTGCTTTTAACATAGAAGATGCATTTCGTTGAGTTACCTGAATTATATTGGGAACAGTAACTTTTTTATATCCCGAAGGATTAACAGTAAAATATATTTTCCTGTCTTCCTTCACCTTACTACCGGCCTTGGGATCTTGTTCTATTATAGAAAACCTTGGATAATCTGGATTGTAATTTGCTGAATCCAAGACCTCATATCGCAAGCCAGCATCCTCAATTCCTTTTCTCATGTCCAATACAGACATTTTCGCAAAATCAGGCACTTCAACAAATTCTCCGTGATGTGTTGAACTATTCAGCCATCGTAAGGTTAAAAACACGATTACAACAGTAGCTACAAGTGCCAAGCCCAATTGTATTAAAAAAGATCTACTTCTTAAAAAGTTTAAAAAATTTCCCATTGCTCATAATTGACACCACAAATATAGGAAATGAGCCAAAACAATGGGTTTCATGGTTCCCAAATCTTGGTTAAAGAAATAGGTAATTAATCGTCTATACATCATGGTGAAAGAAAAAATTCAAAATTAACAGATGAAACCGATTGCTTTTTTCTTTACTTTGAACTACAATATTCCTTTAAAATATCAATTTACAAGATTTGAATATAAAGAAAAAAGTGGCCATCATTATGGGCGGATACTCAAGTGAGTATAAGATATCACTCAAAAGTGGCAACGTGGTACATGAATATTTGAACAAAGACAAATATGAGAGTTATAGAATTCATATTTTAAAGGATAAATGGGTCTATGTTGATGATAATGAAAATGAACATAGTGTAAACAGACATGACTTTTCGGTAAATATTGAAGGACAAACCATTGTTTTTGATTGCGTATTCAATGCCATTCACGGTACACCAGGTGAAGATGGCTTAATGCAGGCTTATTTTGAATTGTTGGATATTCCTCAGACTTCCTGTAGTTATTATCAAGCAGCATTGACCTTTAATAAACGGGATTTACTGAGTGTATTGAAACCTTACGGGATTAAATCAGCCCCTTCTTTTTATCTGAATTTTGGGGATGAAATAGATGAAGAGGCCATCGTTGAAAAAGTAGGACTACCCTGTTTTGTGAAAGCCAATAAAGCCGGAAGCAGTTTTGGTATATCGAAAGTATATAAAAAAGAGGAGATAAAACCTGCGATTAAAGCTGCATATAAAGAAGATGATGAAATAATCATAGAAGGATTTCTAGATGGAACCGAGGTTTCGGTAGGCGTCATTAAATACAAGGGGGAAACCAAAGTTTTACCCATTACTGAAATCGTAACCGAAAACGACTTTTTTGATTATGAGGCGAAATACGAGGGTAAATCCCATGAGATTACGCCTGCAAGAATAACATCCAAGCAAGAAGAAAAGGTGAGGGAAATTGCAAAACGTGCTTACGATATTCTAAAAATGGAAGGCTTTTCCCGTAGTGAGTTCATTTTTGTTAAGGATGAACCATTTATGCTTGAAATGAACACTACGCCCGGATTAACCACAGAAAGTATACTACCAGAACAGGCCATCGTAGCAGGAATATCACTTTCAGAGTTGTTTGAAAATGCCATAGAGGAAGTTTTACCCAAAAACCACTAACTTTATCCCATGAGACGCGCTATTTTTCCGGGATCCTTTGACCCCCTTACATTGGGCCATCATGATATCATCATGAGAGGCATTACATTATTCGATGAACTAATAATAGCGGTTGGCATAAATGCCGATAAAAAATATATGTTCACTATCGAGGAGCGATTAGGCTTTATTACTCGCGCATTTAACAACGAACCCAAAATAAAAGTATTGACCTATGAAGGTTTGACTGTTGATTTTTGCGAAAAAGTCAATGCAGATTTTATTCTCAGAGGTTTAAGAAATCCCGCTGATTTTGAGTTCGAAAAAGCAATAGCGCATACAAACAGAAAACTTTCAGAAATCGAAACCGTATTTCTTTTAACATCATCGGGCAAATCTTTTATAAGTTCTTCTATTGTAAGGGATGTTATCAGAAACGGTGGTGATTATTCTAGTTTGGTCCCTGATACTGTTAAGGCCAATTAAACTATTTTTCTCAAGTTTTTACCAAGCTACAATTCGTTCCTAAATGAATTCAATTATTTTTGAAATTATAAGTTATTTCTTTCATTAATCAAGTTTATTTGCCTCTTCATATTCAATAAATAAGTTATCACAACGGGTATGGCCCTATTCACAACAAAGGTTTAATAATATTACAGAATACTCCTACTTTAGTAAGAAATAACTGTAAAATGTTAAAAAGTAGCCAAATAGATCCTAACAATTATTTAATAAAACAGTTGCCAAAAGCGACGGCTTTTTTAAATAAAAAATTAGAGGTTATATATGCATCTGATCAGTGGATTGAAGATTTTGAATTCAGCAATGGGAAAGTAATTGGGAAAAAAATCGGTGAGCTTTTAACACATTTAAGTAAAGATTTACAGAAAGACTTTAAAGATTGTCTTAAAGGAAATAATGGTAGTGGGATAAAGGAATGCTATAATGTAAAAGATAATCCTAAAAAATGGAATGAATGGACGAATATTCCTTGGTATGATGAAAAGGAAAACATCATTGGTGTTATTGTTCAAACCGAGAGTATCACCCAAAAAATAAATAATATTCCCAATATAGAAAGACTTCAACTTCTTATAGAAGAAAAATCTTCGAACTCGAGTATAGGAAGCTGGCAGTATGACGCTGAGTTAAATTCATTGTGGTGGTGCGAAATGTCTAAGCAAATACACGAAGTACCTAAAGATTTTGCTCCTAAAATAGAAACTTTCATTGATTTTTTTAAAGAAGGCCACAGTAAGAATACCATATCCATGGCATTTTTTGAGGCATCGGAAAAGGGTATTTCTTGGAAAGAGGAATTGCAGATAGTTACAGAGAAAGGAAATGAAAAATGGATAATAACAACTGGGAAGCCTATTTATAAAAATGATAAATGTATTGGCCTTGTTGGCACATTTCAAGACATTAATGAACAGGTAATCACGAACAAAAAAACTGAGGAAAATGAACTGCTCCTCCGAACTCTTATCGATAGTCTACCAATGAATGTCTTTGTCAAGGACTTGGATTCTAGAAAAATTTTGGTCAACAAATCAGAATTGAATTTTCTTGGGCTAAAGCACGAATCAGAAGCATTGGGGAAAACCGATTTTGATTTTTTGAATAAAAAGAATGCTCAAATCGGAAGGGAAGAAGATATCATGGTTATGGAAAATGGTATCCCAATGCTTAAAAAAGAAACCACGAACATCAAAAAAGACGGTACCACAACTTCCTTTCTAACCTCAAAGATTCCGATAAAAGGAGCAAATGGCAAAATCACAGGTCTTGTGGGGCTAAGTCTGGATATTTCAGACTTAAAAAAGAAAGAGGAAGAATTAAAAAACCTAATCAATGTTACTTCACTCCAAAACAAAAAACTAGTGAATTTTGCCCATATTGTTTCGCACAATCTTCGCTCCCATACAGCTAATTTCTCAATGTTACTAGAGTTTTTAGTCAGCGAAAAAGATGAGGAAGAAAAGCAAAATCTAATAAACATGTTAGTTGAAGCATCTGATCATTTATTAGAGACCTTGAACAATTTAAATGAAGTTGTTGTCATAAATACCAATGTCAATCTAAAGAAACAAAACATCTGTTTGAACAAAAAAATCAAATCAGTAGAAAAAAATCTTAGCGTCTTTTTGAAAAATAAGAACGTGAATATTATAAACAATATTGGGGACAATGTTAAAATCAAGGCTATACCGGCCTATTTAGATAGCATTTTAACAAATTTCTTTACTAATTCAGTCATGTACAAATCGCCCGATAGGGATCCCATCATAAAATTAAGTAGCTCTAGTGAAAATGGTTACACAATATTAAGTATTAGTGATAATGGCCTTGGAATAGACCTAAAAAAATACGGAGACAAATTGTTTGGAATGTACAAAACATTTCATAACAATCCCGATGCAAAAGGGATAGGCCTATTCCTTGCAAAAAATCAAATAGAGGCCATGAATGGTAAAATTACTACATCAAGTGAAGTAGGTAAGGGAACCACATTTAATATACATTTTAATGAAAATAATTAATTCAATATTCATAATAGACGATGATCCAATAACAGTTTTTGGCATTCGAAAAATGTTAGATCGTACCGTTGAATTCAATACCATTAGTACATATGGCAATGGTAAATTAGCCTTGGACGGTATATTAAAAGTTTTAAAAAATGGAAAGGCAATTCCCGAAGTGATTTTTTTGGATATAAATATGCCGATTATGGATGGATGGCAGTTTTTAGAAGAATTTATAGTATTACCTATAGAAGAGAAGGTCCGAATTAATATTGTCACCTCATCAATTGATCCTGCGGATTATGAAAATTGGGGACATTATAATGACAAATCGCATCACTTGATAACCTTTAATACAAAACCAATAAAGTGTTCCGAAATAGCTGCTATTACAAAACCTGCCGAATAAATTTCAGGCCATGCCGTTCGCTAGAATAAATCTACTCCCCGAATAAAGACCTAATATTTACATACGAATTAGCAAGGGCCTTTTTAATTTTATTGGGACCCTTCCATTTCACTTTTTCAATACCTTCGCTTTCTTGGCCCTTTAACTTGCCGGTGTATGAAGTTTTCATGGCAAACCAATGAACTTCTTTTAGCTTGTACCTACCGTTACGCTTGAAAATGTGATATGTGGTTTTAAGGAAATTCTCGATCTTGAGTTTTTTTACTCCGGTTTCTTCCTCTACTTCCCGTACGGCACATTCTTCAATGGTTTCCCCTTTGTCCAATTTACCTTTGGGCAAATCCCATTTATCATTTCTATAAATGAAAAGAACCCTTCCTTCAGCATTTGTTACAACACCCCCTGCAGCAACCTCCTTTTTGATTGTACGGCAGAATTTCTTAAGAATTTCTTCATGATTGGGGTGATAAATATAAGCTTCGTTCAGCTTCTTTTTTGCCAGTGCATCTATGGCTTGCTGCACGGCATCACCATTTAATAAGAAGTACTTACTATTGGTAATTTCCGATAATTTATTTGTTAAAATCAGAGGCAGTTCTTTTACAAAAACTTTATACATTTGCGTAATGGTTTTAGATAAAAACACCGCAAAAAAAACTGCAGAGCTTCTACTGCAAATTAATGCAATAAAGTTGAAACCCGAAAATCCTTTTTCATGGGCTTCCGGATGGAAATCTCCAATCTATTGTGATAACCGAATTATTTTGTCTTATCCTGTCATTCGAAATTTTGTCCGTGAAGAAATGGCCAAACAGGTAGAAGCGCTTTATGGCAAACCGGATGTTATCGCTGGAGTGGCGACGGGTGCCATTGGATTGGGGGCATTGGTTGCAGATTATATGGGACTACCATTCATTTATGTGCGACCAGAACCAAAATCGCACGGTAGACAAAATCAGATTGAAGGTTATTTAGAGACTAACCAAAGTGTTGTTGTTATTGAGGATTTGATAAGTACCGGAAAAAGTAGTCTTAATGCTGTTAATGCACTTAAAGAAGCAGGAGCGAATATAAAAGGAATGCTTGCAATTTTCACCTATGAATTTGATGTGGCAGCAACAAACTTTGAGAAAAAAGAGCTCCCTTTGCACACCTTATCAGATTATGGGCATTTAATTGAGCAAGCCTCTGAAACCGGTTATATTAAGGAAGATCAACTGAAAACGTTGATGGAGTGGCGCAAAAACCCGTCACAATGGCAACAATAATAGATTAAGCATGCATATAGAAACCCCAAAGAATACAATCAACAAGAGTGCAAAGGAAATTTTTGAGTTTTTAACAGATCTTCAAAATTTTGAAAAATTAATGCCAGAAAACATTGATAAATTCGAAGTAATCAATGAAGATAGATTTCTATTTGCTTTAAAAGGAATGCCAGAAATCGTATTGCAACGCAAAGAACAAAATCCAAATGACAAAATTGTTTTAGGTGCTGCCAGCGATAAATTACCATTTACATTGACCGCTGATATTTTATCAGTAAGCGAAGATGAATGTGAGGTGACCTTAAGTTTCAATGGTGAATTCAATGCCATGATGGCCATGATGATTAAATCGCCTATCACAAACTTCATGGGTACGCTATCAGAAAATCTGAGTATTATTTGATCAATACAACAATTGTATTGCCTTCATATCAAATTCTTTATGAACATTGTCCTCAAGTGTGACTACCAATCTACCCTCATTTGAAACTCCCCGAATAAAGCCCATAAACATATTGCCATCAATATCTTTGAAAGTTGAAGGTTTATCTTTCCTAAATAGAACATTTTCATACTTTTTCTGCATTTCAGCGGTTCCTTTATCTTCCCATTCCAAAAAAGTCTGTTTCAAGACAGATTGAAACTCTAACAGTAATTGATCCAAGTTGAAGGTTTTTCCCATTAATAATTTAAGTGAAGAAACATTCGGTAGGTTATTGAATTCAACTTGGTTTATATTTAGTCCTATTCCAATCACAGAAGCAATCAAACGATTCCCTACAAGCATATTTTCAATTAATATACCGCAAATCTTATAATTACCTGACAGAATGTCGTTAGGCCATTTTATGGTTAAATCTGGTATGTTTAGTTTGTTTAAGAAACTATAAATAGCTAGTGAAACACAAATATTCAATTCAAAAGGATTGGTTACTTTCCGGAATTTCAAATTCTTTAAAATACTAAAAGTCAAGTTTTTAAAGGGCTTGGATTCCCATTTAGTACCCATTTGACCTCTACCCATTTTTTGTTCATCAGTAACAACTATAGTGTAATCTTCCAATAATCTGGAACTCATTAATTCCTTTAAGTATAGATTTGTAGAATCCGTGGCATTAAGTTTGATTATCTGCATGTATTGCCCAAAGTATGAATGTAGAATCTAATGTTAAAAACTAGGGTTAAAAGAACAAAAAAATAATAACTTTGTACAAACTAAAATTATTGAATGCAAAAAAGGAAAGCTAGTGCAGATGAGTTAATTGCATTAATTTTACAGGGAATAGAAGAAGTTAAAGGACACGACACAAATATACTGGACCTAAGAGAAATTGAAAATACCGTATGTGACTACTTTATTATTTGTAACGGTACTTCAAACACACATGTAAATGCGATTGTAGGTTCTATCCAAAAAACAGTTAGCAAAGCAAGTAAGGACAAACCATGGCATGTTGAAGGTGAGGATAATGCCGAATGGGTGTTAATGGATTATGTTAATGTAGTAGTGCATGTTTTCCAAAAACAAATTAGAGAATACTACGATATTGAAGGGCTCTGGGGCGATGCCAAGTTCACAACAATAGAAAGTAGTGTAAATCAGCAATAAAAAAGAATGGCAAAAGATAATAATACAACTCCCAAAAAACCCAAGTTCAGTTCATGGTGGATCTATGGACTAATTGCGGTGTTATTGATTGGTTTTAATTTTTTAGGTGGTAGTAATTTTGCGAATACAAAAAAATCAACTACTTCCGAATTACAGGAGTATCTAAGAAATGGTGATGTCGAAAAGATTTTGATAATTACCAATACCAATCAAGCCAAAGTTTTTTTATCGGAGGAGGCACTACTGAAAGAGGTACATAAAGAAGTTTCGGAAAAGCCATTTCTACCTGCATCAGGAGCTATTCCACAATATATTTTGGACTATGGTGATCTTCAGATTTTTCAGAATGAAATCACTGAAATCAAGAAAGCAGAAAACCTGGATACAATAGTTGAATTTGATAAAGAATCAAATATTGTTGCTGATATATTTGTTTCAATTATACCTTTTGTGCTAATTATTGGTATTTGGATCTATCTTATGCGCCGAATGTCAGGCGGCGGCGGTGGTGGTGCCGGTGGCCAAATATTCAATATTGGAAAATCAAAAGCCAAATTGTTTGACGAAAAGACGGATACCAGAACTTCTTTCAAAGATGTTGCTGGTCTTGAAGGAGCAAAGGAAGAGGTAGAAGAAATCGTTGAATTCTTAAGGAACCCTGACAAATATACTTCGCTTGGAGGTAAAATTCCTAAAGGTGCTATATTGGTTGGTCCTCCTGGAACAGGTAAAACCTTATTGGCAAAAGCGGTTGCAGGTGAAGCTAAGGTTCCATTTTTCTCATTGTCAGGTTCTGATTTTGTTGAGATGTTCGTTGGTGTTGGTGCCTCTAGGGTCCGAGACCTATTTAAACAGGCTAAAGACAAATCACCGGCCATAATTTTTATTGATGAGATAGATGCTATTGGTAGGGCCAGAGGTAAAAATAATTTTACTGGATCAAATGATGAACGTGAAAATACCTTAAACCAATTATTGACAGAAATGGATGGTTTTGGTACAAATACTAATGTTATTGTCCTTGCTGCAACCAACCGGGCAGACGTTTTGGACAAAGCGCTGATGCGCGCTGGTCGTTTCGATAGACAGATCTATGTAGACTTGCCGGATATTCGTGAACGTAAGGAAATATTCGAAGTGCATTTAAGACCAATCAAAACTGCTGAAACATTGGATTTGGATTTCTTAGCTAGACAAACCCCAGGTTTCTCAGGTGCAGATATTGCAAATGTCTGTAATGAAGCTGCTTTGATTGCCGCACGACAAGAGAAAAAGGCGGTTGGCAAACAAGATTTCTTGGATGCAGTTGATAGAATTGTTGGAGGATTGGAGAAGAAGAACAAAATCATAACCCCTGGTGAGAAAAAAACAATTGCTTATCACGAAGCAGGCCATGCCACTACAAGTTGGATGTTAGAACACGCTGCACCATTGGTAAAAGTTACCATTGTTCCGCGTGGACAGTCTTTAGGTGCCGCTTGGTACTTACCTGAAGAGAGACTTATTGTTCGTCCTGAACAGATGTTAGATGAAATGTGTGCTACCTTAGGCGGTAGAGCTGCAGAAAAAGTAATTTTCGACCAAATATCTACAGGAGCGCTTAGTGATCTCGAAAAAGTTACAAAACAAGCCAGGGCGATGGTTACGGTATATGGTTTGAATGATGAAATTGGCAATCTTACTTATTATGATTCCTCGGGTCAAAATGAATATGGCTTTACAAAACCCTATAGTGAGGAAACTGCCAGAAAAATAGATTCTGAGATTTCGGAGATTATTGAAAAGCAATACATAAGAGCAATCGATGTTCTGGAAAAGAACAAGGATAAGCTAATAGAATTGGCAGAGCGCCTGTTGGAAAAAGAAGTCATTTTTAAAGAAGATTTAGAAAAGATTTTTGGTAAAAGACCCTTCGAAAAAGAATTTGATGGCAAAGGCCAGGAAATAGTAAAGGACGAAGAACCGATTGATGCTGAAAAGGAGGCCAACGAGGAAGAGGAAAAAGAAAATAAATAGATACATTTTACGTTCTTCTTACATAAAAGAGAACGACATAAGAAGGATTAATTGGTTTAATGGGGATAATTGACAAACTTTTCGGTGGTGGCAAAAAAAAGGTTTCCAAGGAAACTGCAGAAACCCGTGGGGTTCATATGCCTGACCTCAATATTCCTGTTGATGAAAAATTTACCATTCACTTTAAGAAAAACGGAGGTAAATTTATTTATTGCGACTCTTTTCAGGAAATTTCTGAAGCCCTAAATAATATTGTAAAAGAGAACGGTTGGGAAAGCCACCCCTTCTTCGCAATGAACCCAAGACTTGAAGAAAGATTTGCCAAAGAGAATATTTCCTTTACTCATAAGACAAAAGAAAGTGACGTATTCTTTACTACTTGCGAACATCTTATTGCGCAAAATGGATCTATCCTAGTATGCTCCAATCAACTGATGGAAAAGAAACTCAATGAACTTCCGGACAATGTTATTGTTTTCGCAACAACAAGTCAGTTGGTTGAGTCTATTGGTGAAGGGTTAAAGAAAATAAAGAAAAAATATGGCCATAGCATTCCCGCTAATATTACCACACTCAAACATTTTCAGTCTACAAGCGAGAATTCAAATGATTTCTTAACTTACGGTAGTAGCTCCAAAAATCTTTATCTTTTACTCTTGGAGGATTTATAGTATGAAAGAAGTTTTAAGACGGGCACTTTCTGGAGCAGTATATATTATATTGTTATTATCCGCGGTTTTCTTAAGCTCCGATGCTTTTGATTTTTTGTTTATGACCTTCGGTTTGGCATGTCTATACGAATATAAAAGACTTGTTCATTTAAAAGGTTACCATGTCTTTATTGCTTATTTGGCATTATGGTGGGCATTTATTTATTTGGTTCATGACAAATGGCTGATTAATATTTTAATGTTCCTGACCATTTCAATGAATATGGCCTTGCTCTTTTTTCTATTTTCGAAGAAGAAAAAACCATTCAGCTTTTTTCAAAAGTTTGTAATCGGTCTATTTTATATTGGAGGAGGTTGTATCTTTTTAACAATGATTCCATATAAGGATAATGATTTTGCAAAATTGTTGATTATTGGCATTTTTATATTGATTTGGATCAACGATTCCTTCGCATATATAGTTGGGAGCACATTAGGCCGAACAAAGTTATTTGCCGCCGTTTCCCCAAAGAAAACAGTTGAAGGCACATTAGGGGGTTTTGTTTTCGCCATGATCGCGGCCTATTTTTTAGGCAAATATGAGCCCATTATCAGTCCAATGCAGTGGTTCATTTTAGCAGCCGTAATTGTGCTCTTTGGCACTTTAGGTGATTTGATAGAATCAAAATTAAAAAGATCAGCAGGAGTAAAAGATAGTGGGGCTATAATTCCGGGTCATGGTGGTATGTTAGATAGGTTGGACAGCATGGTCTTCGCTGCTCCATTTGCATATTTAACGCTTAATATTTTTGCTTATGTTTCATAAAGAGGGTCAAAATATTATATTGATTACCTTTTTTCTTGTTATTACAATAATTCTTATTGCAGAGTTCTATGCAGTGAACGATTGGTTACGATGGGGGCTTCAGATCATTTCGGTTCTGGTTTTGGTATTGATATTACAATTTTTTCGTAATCCTAGAAGAGGTGCTAATAATATTTTTAACGAAATTTTAGCACCCGTTGATGGTAAGGTAGTAGTAATCGAAGAAGTCATGGAAACCGAATATTTTAACGAAAAGCGCATGCAAGTTTCAATATTCATGTCGCCTTTTAATGTACATGTAACCCGCTACCCCATTAGCGGAACGATAAAGTATTCAAAATACCATCCCGGCAAATATCTAGTGGCATGGCACCCTAAATCAAGTACCGACAATGAGCGTACAACAGTGGTGATAAATACACCCAAATTTGGTGAAATACTGTATAGACAGATTGCAGGAGCTCTTGCAAGGCGTATCGTAAACTATGCGGAGGAAGGGGATAGCGTTCACCAAGGCGAAGACGCTGGTTTTATCAAATTTGGTTCTAGGGTTGACTTATTATTACCTTTGGATTGTGGTATCGCCGTAAAACTGAATCAAAAGGTTGTTGGCGCCAAGACCTGTATTGCAACCTTTGTGGATAAAAATGAAGAAGGAAACCTTACATAAAAACTTTGAAGAAGCTGTTGATTTTTTAAATAGCTACAAAGACCCACTGCCGGCAGACCTCTTATTAAAACTATACGCGTATTATAAGATTTCAAAAAAGAATTTTGACAATCCTGGAAGTAAAACCCCCCTTATCAACGCCTTTAAGGCAAATGCTTTAATACAAGCACAGGATATAAGCCGTGAAGAGGCTATGAAAGCCTATATAAAACTAGTGAAAACGGAGGTGAAAAAATAGTACTTCTGTATTGCCCTATTCATATAAATCTTTCATGTCTGCATTACAAAGCTCAGAAATGAAATTTCCTATTTTCCGGGTAACATCCTTAAAGTACCGCTCTCCTTTTTCCGTAGTGGCTAACATGGGATTTCCGACGCCGGTATCCTTACTAATTTGCGACCATTTACGCTCTGCCCATACCCAACCCTCAGTAAATGATTTTATTTTAAAATTCTTGGATGCTCCGGTACCCCACTTTTCCTTTGGCAGTACCAATTCAGGTTTTAGGTAGAGAATAAGGCTAGTTTCCATCTCATCGGCATGATCACCATTTTCGTCAAAATATTCGGTTTTATTCAAAGATTGAAACCAATTGGAGAAACAAATGAACATTTCCGGATATTTTAAACCCAATTCCCGGACCAAAGGCTTAAAGTTATTTCCGCCATGACTATTAAAGATGAGCAATTTTTTTATCCCTTGTCGATTTAACACTTCGACCACATCCTTTAATATTGCTAATTGGGTGCTTGGATTCAAGTTAATATCCAAATAAATATCTGACTGACCTGTGTTTACACCAAAAGGAATTGAAGGCAATACAATTACCTTACTTCCGTCTTCCCAAGCCAGTCTCGCAGATTCTGCCGCTAAAGCGTCACTTTCATATACATCAGTCGCATACGGCAAATGGTAATTATGAGCTTCAGTCGCACCCCACGGTAAAATGGCCAAATCAAATGTGGAATTTTTAAGAGCTTGCCAATTAGTTTCAGCTAAGATATATGGTCTAATCATACTGTAATTTTTTAAATTAATAGGCTACTTTATTCACCGAAGGTCTACGCTCAATAATCGTGAAATAAACTCCAGCTATAATAGTAATCAGAAAGTAGCAAACAATAATTAAGCTACCGAATTTATAATATGAGTCAATTCCGAACCAATCACCCATTACATATATAAGGGTTATACCTGCAACTCCCCTAAATACTTCAATCCATAAAGCGTAGCTAATTTTATCCATTAAGGTTGTATAGCCATAAATACCAACGAAAACAAAGGCACCAAAAAGCAACAAACCATCGAAACCAATGGTAGAATAATTAAAGAACATAAAAAGCATTAAGAATGTGGTAACCAATAATTGGAAGATTGAATATGCCTTTAAAGCAGATGAGGCAGGAGTTGTATATCTTTCAAAACTGTATACATCATCAATAATTTTAATGGGATATTTAGTTTTCACATCAGCTGGACGCCAACCAGTCTGCATAAACCAAATTCGAATTTTATCCCAAAAACTGCTAGTTCGCCAGGCATCTTTTATCAAACGCCAGATATGTTGAAAATTAATAACAATGGGGTTCCAAGTTGCAGCCGGTTTTAAGACCCCATATTGCGGAGGCACTTCATCTAATTCTTCTTGAAATGTACCGAACCAACGATCCCAAATACTGAGAATCTGACCTAGATTTTTATCAATATACTCCGGATTAATGGCGTGGTGTACCCTATGCTGGGAAGGGGTAATGATAAGATATTCCAACCAACCCATTCTGCCAATATGTTGTGTATGATACCAAAACTGGGCGAATAAATGTATTGGGGCAAGAACTGCAATAACATTACTTGGAACACCTAAAAGGGCAGCCGGAATCAATAATAAAGGGAAATATCCCAAAAGATTAGAAATTGATTGGCGGAGCGCACAAGCTAGATTAAACTCCTCACTACTATGGTGTATGACATGCTGATTCCAGAAAAAATTGACTTTATGACTCAAGCGATGATTCCAATAACCGGCAAAATCAATGGCCAAAAACGCAACTAACCAAACTATCCACGTGGACTTTATTTCTACTACGGCCAATTGCTCCAATAAATAGGGATAAGTAACAATAATAATCCCAATACCCAGTGAATCCTTGACAATGTTGGTTAGTCCCGAACTTATGCTCGAAACTGAATCCATCACCTTATGTTTTTGATTTTTTATAAAATAACCATAGGCAATCTCTATGACCAGAAGAATCATGAAAAATGGAATAGCATATAAGAGGGCATTCGCGTAGGCTTCCAATTAGTTACTTATTTGTGTTTCACAAATATAATTAAATTGAAATTTAATCTATTTCACCAGTTAGTTGGATTATTCCTTATAGGGTATTGTTTTCAGAATATGTTCAATGGCCGCGATTCGAGCTTCCGTTTTCTTATTAGCATCAATAATTACCCAGGGTGCATGCCCAGTATTAGTGTCTTTTAACATCACCTCTTTATATTTGGTATAAACATCCCAAAGTTTCCGGGCACTTTCGTCCATAGGCGTCATTTTCCATCGTTTCAGATTGCTTTTTTGTATGTCATCAAAACGCTTGCCCTGTTCTTCTTTAGTGATTGAAAAATAAAACTTGATCAAATAGGTATTTGATTCTATAATCATTTTTTCAAAATCATTCACTTGGGACATAAATACTGTATACTCATCTTGGGTACAAAAACCGTGTGCTGGTTCTACCACCGCCCTGTTGTACCAACTACGATCAAAAAATACGATTTTACCAGGTTTGGGTAATTTATTCACATAGCGTTGAAAATACCATTGCCCCTGCTCATCTTCAGTTGGCTTGTTCAAAGCAACTATTCTAAAATACCTTGGGTTTATATGGGCTGTTATTCTCCTTATGGCGCCTCCCTTTCCAGCCGCATCCCTACCTTCAAAAAGAATGACTATTTTCTTTCTATTCTCAATCGTCCAGGCCTGTAATTTGACCAATTCTGCCTGTAGATCACGTAATCGCAGTTCATATTTAATCTCTCGTAGTGTTTTCTTTAAATCGACATTTTTGCTAGTAAACAAACTACGTAGACCAAGTTTGGAATTGAGTAATTTCAAATCTTCAGGCGAAATATTTAAATTCGGCATATTCTCCATATCAAATATCAATTTGTTTTGCATTTCTATAATAACGAACAATTACATTTGGATCCGGTTGTATCAAATTCGAGCTGTCCTCCATATCTGTGTAGTCAAATCTTGAAAGCACATAACGCATACTTTCCAATCGTGCAGTTTTCTTATCGTTTGTCTTAACCATTATCCATGGGCTAAAATTGGTGTGGGTTTTTGAGAACATCTGTTCTTTATAATAGGTGTATTTATCCCATAGCACCTGCCCCATTTTATCAACTGGACTAAACTTCCACTCCTTTAATGGATTATTTAAACGTGCATTGAAACGCTTGTTTTGAACCTGTTTAGAAATAGAAAACCAAAATTTAATAATGATAACACCATCTTCATATAACATATGCTCAAATTCCGGTACTTGTACTATGAATTGATCATATTGATCTTTGGTACAAAATCCCATAACCGGTTCTACAACAGCACGGTTGTACCAGCTACGGTCAAAAAAGACAATTTCACCAGGATTGGGCAGTTCTTTAATATATCTTCTAAAATACCACTGTCCCTTTTCATTGTCTGTAGGTTTTGACAATGCAACGACACGAGAGGAACGAGGATTCAAATGCTCTATGAAACGTTTTATACATCCGCCTTTACCCGCAGCATCCCTGCCTTCAAATAAAACAGCGACACGCAAATTGTTATTTGTAACCCACTGTTGCAGATTAACCAATTCACTTTGAAGCTTATTTAATTCGATTTCATATTTTAAATTTTTTACAACCTTATCAACGTCGATATTCTTATCCTGTGCAAGCTTAACTAATCCTTTTCTAGTCTTTGCTTTTAATAGATCTTCAGTAGTATATTCCATTGGTTATTTCATAATTCATTAAAAATACAAATTTGCATAAAGCAAAAGCTTGACAATTGTCATGTTTTGCAATCTCAGCGTCAAATCAAAGATTCGTTTAAAACTTGTTTGGATTAGTTAAAAGGGCCAACCATTATATGTGCCCTATGAGTGCCGGGGTCCATTAACCATGGCATTCCCTTGGCATGGGGTTTAATTGGGAGTCCTGTGGATTCTGGTGTAGCGAACGGCGTATAAATCACATATCTGAACTGCCCGTCCTTTAGTTCCCCTGTAGATTTATCATAATTTTCATCCTTACCATAGTAAATATAAGTCATACTAGGTTCTTTGGGCATGACTAACTTTCCAGAAGCTACTTCCGCACCTCGAATTGCGCGTTTCTCCTTAAAGTCCATGCCTTCGGCAGAAAGTTCACGACCGCGGGCCATAAAGGGTTCCAACTTTTTGGAATAACAGGAAACACTAATTCCCTCCTTATTGGGATTATCACCGATACAAACCAAATTATTGGTTCCTTCACGCAAAACAACCAATTCTCCGGAGGTATCATAACCATAAACCATGGCATCATCCTTATCTGCTTCCGGTGCAGGTAAAATAGCAGTTTTTATTTGTATTTCTTCTGGAAGAATGTTCTGATTTTCATCTTGACAGACAATGGGAAGTGCAACCAAACAGATTGAAATAATTAGTAAGTGTTTCATTATGAAATGTTTTTCTAAATATACACATCGCATTGGAATTGGTCAACACTTTAAGCAAAAAAAGGGTCAATCAAAACAACTACCACAAACCCTTAGACAAGCCTGGATAGCGCTATGTCGAGATGCTCAGGATAGGCTTAGCAAACTCTTTTCCAAAGTTTCAATCTTGGCCTCGGCATCTGCTTGCTTTTTGCGTTCAATGGTTATTACTTGCTCAGGAGCATTATTTACGAAACGTTCATTGGATAGTTTCTTTTGAACCGATTGCAAAAATCCTTTCGTGTATTTAAGCTCTTCCTTGATCTTTTTTCTTTCTGCCTCGATATCAACAGCTCCACTTATCGGAATAAAATATTCATTGCTTTTTACCCTAAATGTAAGCGCCCCTTCCACAGCGGTTTCAACATAAGAAATGGAGGAAACATTGGTCAACTTTTTTATGACCACATCCCAGTCTTTTGCATTCTTTTCAATATTCAAGACTGAAAGTTCTAAACTTTCTTTCATGGGAATGTTTTTTTCCTTTCGAATAGTACGAACACCAGAAATGACTCCGGTGGCGAATTCAAATTCTTTGATTAATGAACTATTAACCTTTTCAATAATAGGCCATTTCGCAATAACCAACGCCTCTTCAGGAGTGCGTTGTACAATATGTTGCCATACTTCCTCGGTCAAAAACGGCATAAATGGATGTAATAATTTAAGATTTCCTTCAAAAATTGCGATTACCTCATCAAAGGTTGTCTTATCTATTGGCTGCTGGTATGCTGGTTTTACAATCTCCAATAACCAGGAACTGTAGTCATCCCAAACCAATTTGTAGATTGCCATTAGGGTGTCTGAAATTCTGTATTTACAAAAATGGTCCTCAATCTCTGTCAAGGTTTGGTTAAACTTGGCTTTGTACCATGCAATTCCTAATTTGGAGGCCTCAGGTTGGGGTAAATCTGCTACTTCCCATCCTTCAACCAATCGAAATCCGTTCCATATTTTATTGGCAAAGTTCTTCCCCTGTTGGCATAGGTCTTCATCGAACAATAAATCGTTGCCTGCAGCGGAGCTCAATAACAAACCTACACGAACACCGTCTGCGCCATAGTTTTCAATCAACTTTAAGGCATCTGGCGAGTTCCCTAAAGATTTAGACATTTTGCGTCTTTGTTTGTCACGGACAATTCCTGTAAAATAGACATTATCAAATGGCTTTTCATTTCGGTATTCATATCCCGCGATAATCATTCGTGCCACCCAGAAAAAGATAATATCAGGAGCTGTGACCAAATCATTGGTAGGATAATAATAATTTATGTCTTCATTGTCCGGTTCCAAAATACCATTAAAAACCGTCATTGGCCACAACCATGAGGAGAACCAAGTGTCCACGACATCCTCATCTTGTTTAAGGCTCTCGATTTTTAATTTCGGATTATTGGATTTGATTTTTGCCATTTCCAAGGCTTCCTCTATGGATTCCGCAACCACCATATCATCCTGTCCGTCTCCATAATAGTAAGCAGGTATCTGTTGGCCCCACCACAATTGACGTGAGATGTTCCAATCACGGATGTTCTCCATCCAATGACGATAGGTGTTTTCGAACTTTTTAGGAAAGAAATTAATGTCATCGGTATCCAGAACCGCTTTTATTGCCGGTTTTACCAACTCTTCCATCTTTAAAAACCATTGTTCGGATAAGCGAGGCTCTATGACGGCCTTAGTTCTTTCCGAAGTACCAACTTTGTTAATATAATTCTCGGTCTTTAACAAGAAACCTTTTTCCTCAAGTTCTTTGTTGATTTCCTTTCGAGCAACAAATCGATCTTTTCCTTCATAATGCAGTCCAAAACTATTGAGTGTTGCATCTGCATTAAAAATATCAACGGTTTCCAGATTATGCTTTTCACCAAGAGCCTTATCGTTGACATCATGTGCTGGGGTTACTTTTAAACAACCAGTACCAAACTCAATATCTACATATTCGTCCTGAATTATTGGAATGATCCTATTACAAATTGGTACGATTGCCCTTTTTCCCTTTAAATGGGCATATCGTTCATCATTTGGGTTTATGCAAATTGCGGTATCTCCCAAGATGGTTTCTGGTCGCGTCGTAGCAATGGTAACTTTTTCATCCGATCCTTCTATAGCATAGGACAAGTAGTATAAAAGACCTTGCTTTTCTTCATAAACTACTTCTTCATCAGACAAAGTCGTCTGGGCTAGGGGATCCCAATTCACCATACGATATCCCCTATAAATCATTCCTTTATTGAACAAATCAACAAACACCTTGATAACCGAGGTTGACATATTGTCATCCATAGTAAAAGCTGTACGGTCCCAATCGCATGAACAACCTAATTTTTTGAGCTGTTCAAGTATAACTCCTCCGTATTCATGGGTCCAATCCCAGGCATGCCTTAAAAACTCCTCTCTAGATAAATCAGACTTATCAAGTCCTTCTTCCTTTAACTTAGCCACAACCTTGGCTTCGGTTGCAATAGAAGCGTGGTCAGTACCTGGCACCCAACAGGCATTTTTCCCCATTAAACGTGCTTTACGAATAAGAACATCCTGGATGGTATTGTTCAACATATGCCCCATATGCAATATCCCTGTAACGTTGGGTGGTGGTATTACAATACTATAAGGTTCCCTACTATCAGGACTTGAATGAAAGTAATTATGCTTCATCCAGTAGTCATACCAACGATTTTCTACCTTTTGAGGCTCATATTTTGATGGGATATCCATTTTTTGGAACAATTTTTGAAATAGTGTGAAATGGTGCGTAAAATGCGACCGGAAAGATATGTTAAATTATCAATTTGAGTGGATTTTTCGCCTAATTATAAATACGAAACAAAAATAAGTAACGTTATTACATAACAAAAGAATTTTGGACGTTCATCTAAAAAGATTTACATTTGAAGTTCACCCAAAACTAAAAAATGATGAAAAAGATAGTACTTGTATTATTTGTAGGACTATTAGGATTTAGCCTAACTGCTCAGGAAAAAACGGCGAAAATCAAGTTTAAAACAGAAACTATTGATTACGGTATTATAGCAAAAGGCAGTGATGGTGTTCGTGTTTTTGAATTTACCAATACCGGTGATGCCCCATTGATTATTAGCAAAGTAAGTTCTAGTTGTGGATGTACAATTCCGAATTGGTCAAAAGACCCTGTTTTGCCAGGTAAAACCGGTGAGATTCAGGTAAAATACGACACAAATAGAGTAAATCCAATTAGAAAGGCGATTACAGTAATTTCAAATGCCGATACACCTACAAAAATTTTGAAGATAACTGGCGAAGTAAAAGCTGAAGGAACAAAATAGAAGTTTATTAATAAATTAATATAGCCCTGACAATTTAGTTGTCAGGGCTTTTTTTGTTTAAATAATTCCTCAAGAACAAAGGAAAATAGTAAATCTCGATTATATCTTTCAATAAGTACCCGAATCCTTTTGCCCTCTTTCTCATCGAGCATTTGCATTATTTCTTGAATCTTATACCTATGAATACTCTTACCGTTCACAGCAAGTATTACATCCCCTTCTTTAAGTCCGGCAGTTTCGGCAGGGCTACCCGCTCGAATACCTGAGACCACTATTTCCGGAACCAAACTTAATCGAGTTTTGTTTTCTAATAGAATTTGGACATTACCAAATGTGCCTTTCTCGTCTTTTACAACGCCATTCCCATTGGTAATTCGTTCAGAAACATACCTAACCCCATCGTGCTGCAACGTAATTCCACTTAAATTATAGTGAAACGGATTTTTGTACATTCCGTTCTTCTTCAAGGTGATTTTCTGATTGCCGTAATCAAATACAATATTGAACCGCTTCAAAACCTCACCTCCTACACTTCCATTTCGATTCCCGAGATTCTTTACAGAACCAAATGATTCCTTATCAGGAAATGCGGCTTTTGCATCCCTCAGTGCAAAACTTCCAAGTCTTATACTATTAACTTTTGTACGTCGACCAAAAATATCGCCACTTAAACCTTTACCAAGGAAATCCTCATAATTTTGATCGGGAATCCCAATATGGTCATTTTCTAAAAGCCAAATCGCGTCACTACTTCCAGTATCCACTAATAAACGAACAGGTAAATTATCTGCATCCTCAATAAATACATTGGCATTTACATAAGCCTTTCCCCTAATAATCGATAAAGGTAAAGTCTCCCTTTTTTTATCGTCTTTATACACATAGGTATCTTGATTATGAAACTTTATGGTCTTTGTTGCGTAATTAATATCAACGACAAAATCCCTGAAAAGATCATACCCAATAATTCCGTGAACCGGGATACCTAAACTTGTAGAAAAGTTCAAGCTCTTATCCATAATCACATAAAGCAATTGGTCCTTGTTCTTTATATTTTTTAGTTGAAATGTATTTCCTTTTGAACTCAATGCTTTTATAGGTTCCCCTTCGCCCAAACCCCTAATAGTGATTTCCGAAACATTATTTATTTGTAAAGAATCTTGATCGGTAAGATTAAATAATATGGGCTTGTTAACTCCTGAATCCAATACAAATGAGAGTTTACTACCGTTCACTTCAACAGGAACAATAATCAAATTATTTATAAGCTGAAATTTAATTTTTTGATAATTCTGGCCATGGGGTAATTCATAGGTCTGTGATACTCCCAAAATTGGCAGACACATCAACAATGACCATAATATGACCTTAAATACTCTCAATATTACCTTTTTTAATCTATTGCACCCATTAAGTTACGCAAAATCTACCTCAAAACCCCGTTATTTAACATATTTTCAACACATTAAATAATCCTGAGTTGGGTTGTATTCTCCATAATGATTTCTCATTTTTGTTTAAAATTTAGAGTTTATGCCATCTATATCGAATAAAGGGTTTATGATGCCCGAATCTCCAATTCGTAAATTGGTTCCTTACGCTGAAAAAGCTAAAAAGGAAGGTGCAAAAGTGATTCATTTAAATATTGGCCAACCCGATATTAAAACGCCTCAAATTGCATTGGATGCTGTTAAGAATAATACGCTTTCGGTTTTAGAATATAGTAGGACTGAAGGCTCGGAGGTTTATCGTGAAAAATTGGCTGAATATTATGCAAAAAATGACATTCACATTACCGCCCAGGATATTATTGTCACCACCGGTGGTTCTGAAGCCCTTTCCTTTACTATGGGAAGTATTGCAGACACCGATGATGAGATTATTATTCCAGAACCATTTTATGCAAATTATAATGGGTTTGCTACCGCCATGGGAATCAAGGTTGTACCTGTTGTATCACAAATCGTTGACAATTTCGCCTTACCTCCCATTGAGGAGTTCGAGAAGCTGATAACTCCAAAAACAAGGGCAATTCTCATATGCAATCCAGGCAATCCCACCGGTTATTTATATAGCAAGGACGAAATTCAAAAATTAGCTGTAATCGTAAAGAAACATAATTTGTTCCTTGTTGCAGATGAAGTATATCGGGAGTTTACTTATGATGGTAAAGAACATTACTCCATCTTGCAGGAAAATGGGTTGGACCAACATGCTATAATTGTGGATTCCGTTTCAAAACGTTACAGTATGTGTGGTGCCAGAATCGGGTGTTTGGTCTCAAGAAATAAGGAAATCATTAAAACGGCACTCAAATTTGCCCAAGCCAGATTGTCTCCTCCGACCTATGCCCAAATTGCAAGTGAAGCGGCGCTAGAAACTCCCCAAAGCTATTTTGATGATGTTAAGGAGGAGTATGTTGAAAGAAGAAACATCCTTATGGCAGAACTTGAAAAAATTGAAGGCATTAAAATTGGTCGTCCTCAAGGAGCTTTTTATTGTATTGCCGAATTACCTATAGAGAATTCGGATGATTTTGCACAATGGTTATTGGAAGAATTCAGAGTGAATGGTGAAACCGTTATGGTCGCTCCGGCTTCTGGCTTCTACGCTTCTCAAGGCTTGGGGAAAAATCAAATACGAATCGCTTATGTACTAGATAAGGAAAGTCTTAAAAGAGCTGTCACTATTTTAGGTGAAGCCCTAAAAACCTATAAAGGTTAATGAGAATTGAAAAAAACATATCCTTAAAAAAGCACAATACTTTTGGTATAGATGCCAAGGCGAAATTTTTCTGTGAAATCACAAGTATCAATGAGCTTAAAAATGCATTACGCCGCAATGATTATCCCGACAAGTTCATACTCAGTGGGGGTAGTAATATGCTCATCACCAAGGACATTGAAGCATTAGTTCTCTATATAAACATAAAAGGAAAAGAGATTCTTGAAGAAGATGATGACCATGTTTATTTCAAGATAATGGCTGGCGAAGTTTGGCACGATATGGTACTCTGGTGCTTGGACCATGATTTTGGCGGCTTGGAAAACATGTCTCTCATTCCGGGTTATACGGGTACGGCACCCATACAGAACATTGGTGCGTATGGTGTAGAACTCAAGGATTCTTTTGTCAGTTGTGAAGCTATGAACATCGCTGACCAATCAATTAGGTCTTTTTCGAAGGACGATTGCAATTTTGGGTATAGGGATTCTTATTTCAAGAATGAAGGCAAAGGCAAATACATAATAACCTCAGTGACTTTTAAACTTACCAAGCGAAATCATAAACTAAACACATCTTACGGTGCCATTGAAGATGAATTAGAACGTAAAGGCATAAAATCCCCAACCATAAAAGATATATCCAATGCCGTAGTAGCCATTCGACAAAGCAAGCTCCCCGATCCAAAAGAATTGGGCAATGGCGGAAGTTTTTTCAAGAATCCTGTCTTATCCAAATCAGAATTCGATTTATTCAGAGCCAAGTATCCTGAAGCCAAATATTTTAAGGTATCCGATGATGAACTTAAAATCCCTGCGGGATGGTTAATTGAGGAATGCGGCTTTAAGGGCAAGCGATTCGGTGATGCCGGTGTTCATAAAGACCAGGCCTTGGTATTGGTTAACTATGGAAATGCCACAGGTGCTGAAATAATTGACTTGGCTCAAAAAATTATTGAAATCGTTTTTAATACTTTTGGGATTAAAATAGCACCTGAGGTCAATATCATAAAATAACCCCTGCCAAAGAACAGCAGGGGCTATACCAAACCAAACTAACCAAAAACTAAATGTACAATTACCAGTTGCACATTTATATAATTAAAACTTTGAGATAACGCTACCTATAACAATCAATTTTATAAATTAGCGTTTAAAGGATATACGGTTAAAATGAATTGATTGGATGCCACCATAGGACATTAATTTTTTCAGGACCTGAACAATTCATGAGCACACTTCTTGAAAAGCATATTGTGGAGTTATTGCAAGAACGAAATGAAAAGGCCATTTCCCTCTTGTATGAACACTATGGTGATACCTTATATGGTGTGGCTAAAAAGGTGGTTCGCGATGAAGAATTGGCGCAAGATGTACTTCAGGAAAGTTTTGTGAAAATCTGGAAAAAATCTGATACATACGATGTCTCAAAGGCAAAATTGTTTACCTGGTTGTTTCGAATTACTAGAAATACCGCCATTGACAAACTAAGAAGTGTAAACACAAAATCGGATAAGGAAATCCAAATAGACGTTTCCGACGTATATAACTTAGGCGTTGATAGCATAAGACCAGAGTTTATGGACGTTCGTGAAAATCTTGAAAAGATTGAGGGCAAGTACCAAATTGTGCTTGAAGCTTTATTTTTTCTTGGAATGACGCAACAAGAGGCTAGTGACGAATTGGATATTCCGTTAGGCACCATAAAATCAAGGTTGAAAATTGGCCTACGAGAGCTTAAAAAAATATACGGCTCCTCAATGATGCTGGCGTTTTTACTAAATCTTATATCATGAAAGACAAGATAAAAATATTTTTGGATTCGGATTTACTTGAAAAGTATTTGTTGGGTACTACCAACAAGCAGGAATCTTTACAGGTAGAAAGGTATATAGCAATGTATCCCGAGGTTAGGGAAACCTACATTGAACTTCAGGAGAACTTGGAGACTTTTGCCAAAATGCATGCCATTAAGACTCCTGAAGGATTGAAAAACAAAATCTTGGCTAGAATAAAAGCTGAAAACGCAGGTCGAAGAAAATTCCTTAGATATGCGATTGCAGCTAGTTTTGCAGCAGTAATGTTTGCTGGGGCTTCTTATTTCCTATGGAATCAAAACCAAAATTTACAGGAAGAAAATATCATAGTAAATAATAAAATAGAGACGCTCAAAGAAGATATGCGATTGGAGTTAGCGGATGTTCGAAACCAATTCATCGTTCTTAACAATCCCCAAACGAGAAGATTCAATGTCAAAGGCAACAATAATGCTAAAGAATTGAAAGCGGTGGCTTATATTAATCCGGTTAAAAAACTCTCGTATATCAATGTCAAGAAATTACCGAATTTACCTGAAGACCAAAGTTTTCAGATGTGGGCCGAGGTAAACGGTGAAATGATCAATCTCGGAATCATTGATGAGGCGGCAGGACAGGAAAGACTATTGGCATTGCCATATGCAGATAAAGCAGTTAGTTATATCACTATAGAGCAAAAAGGAGGCAATAACACCCCAACGGTTGAAAATATTGTTGCCAAAATTGATTATTAATCATTTTTCAAAGATTTTTATAAAGCCTTGACTATTTGGTCAGGGCTTTATTTTTGTATCTTTGTGCAAAATTTTAGAATGAAGTTGGTTCTTTTAACAATTGGTCTTTTAGCACTTGCAGTCGCCGGTATCGCTATCAAAATATGGTCAAAGAAAAATGGACAGTTTGCAGGAACCTGTGCCAGTCAAAGTCCTTTCTTGAATAAAGGGGACGAGGCCTGTGGTATGTGCGGTAGATTGCCTGGTGAACAGGACTGCAAAAAAGACAATACCCCCGAATTACGATAGAATTTTGCCGTTCACAGTCTAATACTTTTTATCTTTTGGATAAAACTGAAGATACCATACTTAACATCATCAACAAGGCCAAAATGGGCAACCAGATTGCCTTCAGCAATTTATTGGATACTTTTTGGAATGATGTTTACGGTTTTCAACTTAAACGCACCGAAAACGAGAATGATGCCGAGGATATTACCATTCAGACCTTCTCAAAAGCCTTTGATAAAATCAACACCTACAATGATGTATACGAATTTAAGACATGGTTAATTGCCATTTCGAAAAATATTCATGTTGACCTCATTCGTAAAAGAAAAAGAAATGTCCTCGAAGCTGGAGGTAACAATGAAGCCATTACTAAAGTATTGGATGATGCCCCTACCGTTGAAGACAAATTGATTATTGAGCAAAACTTGGCAACACTCCTTGAAAATATCAAAAAGCTAAAACCACATTACCAAGAGGTCATTAACCTGCGTTATTTTCATGAATTAAGTTATGCCGCTATTGCTACTGAGCTTAATGAACCTATCAACAACGTAAAGGTTAAACTGTTAAGAGCCAAAAAATTGTTGGCTGAAATCATCAAAAACAAAAAATAAGAAGATTTCGATCCTTGATTTGGTCATGTGTGTTAATGGGTACCCATGTCCCCTCTAACATACAATCGGTACACTATTTTGTTCGTATATTTGTAGAAAATTGAAAAATGAGCGCAAATAGTATTGCACCGCCCAAAGGAAAGCCAAATTGGCTCAGGGTAAAACTTCCTACAGGTAAGAAATACACCCAATTGCGAGGGTTGGTCGACAAATACGATTTGCATACTATATGTACTTCAGGCAGTTGTCCAAATATGGGTGAATGTTGGGGCGAGGGTACTGCTACATTTATGATATTGGGGAACATTTGTACGCGTTCCTGTGGTTTTTGTGGTGTTAAAACTGGTCGACCGTCAGCCGTTGATTGGACCGAGCCTGAAAAGGTAGCAAGGTCCATCAAAATCATGAGCATCAAACATGCGGTAATAACATCAGTTGACCGAGATGATTTGAAAGATATGGGTTCAATAATCTGGGCAGAGACCGTAAAGGCAATCCGTAGAATGAATCCTTCGACCACATTAGAGACCCTTATCCCTGACTTCCAAGGCATTGAAAGGCATTTAGACCGAATCATTGAAGTTAGTCCTGAAGTGGTTTCACATAACGTGGAAACCGTAAAAAGGCTTACGAGAGAAGTTCGCATACAGGCCAAATATGAAAGAAGTTTAGAGGTGTTAAAGTATTTACACGCAAGTGGTGTCAACCGGACAAAATCTGGCGTTATGCTTGGACTTGGTGAACTTGAAGAAGAAGTCTTTGAAACTATGGAAGACCTAAGAAATGCAAATGTTGATGTGATTACCATAGGCCAATACCTTCAACCTTCCAAAAAACATTTGCCCGTGAGTGAATTCATCCTTCCTGAACAATTCAAAAGATACGAAGAAGCAGGACTTAAAATGGGCTTTAGGCACGTAGAGAGTGGCGCTTTGGTAAGGTCATCATATAAGGCCCACAAACATATCGAGTAATAGCTTTGCACTACTTAAGACATATAGCTTAGGAACGTCTTCCTATGAATAAAGAAAACAACGATATAACCCGATTTGGTGTAATTGGCGGTAACCAGTTTAGGCTTTTAATAACCTCCACATTTAAATGTTGTTACTATCAATGATTTGGCAGATTTGATAGGGGCTAGGGAAATAAATTTCCGCATTTATGGGTACGCTAACTTACATTTCAATTATAGCTAAAAGAGAAACTTCTAATCAAGAAATTAATGATACTTTTGAAAAAGCTTCCCACAATGAGCTAAAAAACATACATTTTTATACGAAAGACCCTATAGTTATCTATAATTATAAACAATAGTTGTTAATCTTATACGTTTGATTCTCAGATGACTTCCATATTCGGAAAAATGTTAAAATTATTGGCTGGTATGATAAGAAAACACGTCTTTGTAGCAGAATTATATATATAATCCCCTTATTGATAAACAAGAAATTCGATTGAACTTAATATTTCCATATAAACGTATAAAGCTATTAGCCATTATTTTGGTCTTTTTGTGCTGTGGACAAAGTGTATCTGCACAGAATAAATCTGTTCATGACGACGTTCAAGCCTATTTTAATGAAGCGAGAACTTTTGGGAATAAAAACCAAATAGACTTGGCCCTTACATCCTTGGATCAAGCCGCTGCCCTTGCCGAAGAAAACAAGGACGTTAAAACATTAATAGACAGTTATCATATGTTCGCCCTACTTTATCTTAAATTGGATAAGGTAAGCACTACCAAATTTTACTGGGATAGAGCTAAAGTATTGCTGAAAGACATCGAATACCCTTACGGGGATGCTATCTATAAGTATATAGAAGCAATATTGCTATTTAAGGAAAATCAAAATTTCCAAGCAATTTTCATGCTTAATGAAGCAAGACAACTTAATAATGATCGCAATTTTTTCAATAATATTTTGTTGGTTGAGGGCAATATCTATTTGAATCTGGAAAAGTATGAAAGTGCATCGAAAAATTTCAATTCCTTGGTAGTCAATACTGATGTCTATGAAAAGGAGTATCTGGCAGCTAGGGCTAACATTGGGCTCGCGCAAACAAATATTAAACTAGCTAATTTCGAAGAAGCCTCAAAGTATGCTGAAAATGCCTTAAAATTAGCCAACGAAAATAGATTTTTTTTAGAAATAATTGAAAGTAACCAATTACTATCCCAATCATATGAAGGACTAGGTCTTTATCATGAGGCACTCGCGTCAACCCGAAATCTATACGCGGCAAAGGATTCCCTTTTTACAATAGAAAAAATAAAAATTGAAACAAAGACGGCAAATGATATTCATAACGAAAATCTGGCCGATGAGGTAAAACGGCAAGACAAGCGAATAGAGGAACTAAGTAAATCTGCCAATAGGTCAGAAATAACGGCCATATTAACCTCTGCTTTTCTCATTATTATCTCATTATTGGCAGTTTCCTTATATCGGAATAATCAAATAAAACTCAAGACCAACGATCTTTTACATACCAAAAACAGCGAGTTACAGGCTGCTAGGGATGAGGCCGTAAATGCTATGGAAGCCAAAACCAATTTCTTGTCAACAGTTAGCCATGAGCTTAGAACTCCACTCTATGCGGTCACCGGTCTTACGCATTTATTGTTGGAGGAAAATCCAAGTAAAAATCAAAAAGAACACTTAAAGGCCTTGAAATTCTCAGGTGACTATCTTTTGAATTTTATCAATGATATCCTTCACATAAATAAAATTGATGCGGATAAGTTAGAACCTTTGAATATGGAGTTCAACCTTAAAAAGGTTTTAAAAGAAGTCATTGATTCATTACAACAGAGTGCTAAGGAGAATAATACCAAAATTACATTGGATTATGATGATAGTATTCCTTCACATTTAATGAGTGATCCATTGAAGCTTTCACAAATTTTCATGAACCTCGTGGGCAACGCACTTAAGTTCACTAAAAATGGTGAGGTTAAAGTCATTGCACAAATGGTACATAAGGAAGAGGAAGATGTAACGCTATATTTTGAGGTTTTGGATAATGGTATCGGAATTTCAAAAGAACAACAACAGAAAATCTTTGATGGATTTGAGCAGGGCTCAATTCAAATAAACAGGGAATATGGCGGTACCGGACTTGGACTCACCATTGTTAAAAGTCTTTTAGGGCTATTCAACAGTAAGATCAAATTAGAAAGTGACATCGGCAAAGGTAGTTCATTCTTTTTTGAACTAAAACTAAAAAGCAAGGACAGTATTGTTGATGATATACCTTTTGAGATCACCCAGAAAGATTATGAGTTTCAAGGTCTGCATTTAATGATTGTTGAAGACAACAAAATCAACCAGGTAATTACTAAAAAAATGTTGGCCAAAAAAGAAATCACCAGCGATATTGCCAGTAATGGCACTGATGCCATTGATCTAGCCAAGAATAACGACTATGATGCAATTTTGATGGATATTCATATGCCTGGGATCAGTGGAGAGGAAGCCACGATTGAAATTCGAAAATTTGATAAAATCACCCCGATCATTGCCTTAACGGCAATCTCTTTGGACGATAGTTTGGAAAGTTTCTACGCCGCTGGATGTAATGATGTTGTCACCAAACCATTTAAGCCTGAGATATTCTATCAGAAAATTGGAGAGAACATTTTCGAGAATGGGCAAAACGGAACCCCTAATGCATAATTCCATTAACGGCCTGTTCCAAAACTGAAGCTCCGTCTTCCAAAAATTCATGCCTCACAGATATATAATTTAGATTAGATACTTTACCCTTCAATCTTACAAAGTCCTTTTCAGTTGTCAAAACGAACTTTTTTGAATTGAAAAGTTCAATTTCAGAGGAAGAAAAGAAATGATGATCATTATATTCAAGATGCTCAAACTCCATTCCTTTATTTTCTAAATAATTGACCAAAGGTTTCGGGTTTGCAATCCCGGTTACCAAGGTTATACGCCTTCCCAAAAGGTCATCTAGAGCAATAGATGAGGCATTTCCTTTTATTTCTTGATCATAACTGAAAGAACTGAATAATACTTCTTGATGCGAATTTGGATTGAGGATCTTTATGATCTCAGCTTGTTTTTTTCTGTTTAGTTGAGCGGGACATTTGGTAACAACAATTAAGTTAGCCCGTTTTGCTTCTCTCTTACTATCCCTTAAATTCCCAGTAGGTAAATACCAATCATTTGTATACAGATCATCATACGCTGTTAAGAGTATTGAAAAGTTGGGCTTAACTCTTCGATGTTGAAAAGCGTCATCCAAAAGAATAATTCCAGGATTACTGTTATGCTGTAAATTCCGGATTCCATTACATCTATTTGCATCAACCGCAACAACGATATCGGGGTGTTTTGAATATATTTGAAAGGGCTCATCCCCAATTTCCTCAACTTTACTGGCTGATGTTGCCAATACAAATCCTTTTGATCTACGCCGATACCCCCTGCTCAATACAGCAACTTTATTTTTATTCTTAAGGAATTCAACCAAATATTCGATCATAGGGGTCTTGCCGGTTCCCCCCGTGCTAAGATTACCAACGCATATCGTTGGCGTACTGAAAGAATTACTTTTAAATAGTCCAATATCATAGAGAAAATTTCGGATATGCACTACAAGTGCATAAATCAAGGAAATCGGAAAGGCTAATTTTTTGAGCAGTTGCATTAGAACGAAAATATAATATTTTATCTTTGAAGACCTTATAAAACTTGAAAATGATAGTAAAAGAAGTTACAGCCGTATTAGAAGAATTAGCTCCTTTGGACTATGCGGAGGATTTTGATAATGTTGGACTTTTGGTGGGCAGTTATACTCAAGAGGTTTCTGGGATCTTAGTCACCTTGGATACATTGGAAAATGTAGTTGATGAGGCCATCGCCAATAATTGCAATCTCATAATCAGCTTTCATCCCATCATTTTCAGTGGGCTAAAAAGAATTATAGGCTCTTCTTATGTTGAACGAGTAGTAATCAAGGCAATCCAAAATAATATCGCAATATACAGTATGCATACTGCATTGGACAATTCCAAGGAAGGTGTCAATGCCAAAATTTGCGAGGTACTGGGTATTGAAAATCCCGAAATCCTGATACCGCAAAAAAGCACCATTAAAAAATTGACGACCTATGTACCTTTGAAGGCAACGGAACAACTGAAAAATGCCCTTTTTGAGGCTGGTGCAGGTAATATTGGCAATTATGGCAATTGTAGTTTCACCAGCAAAGGAATAGGTTCTTTTAAAGCAGATAAGCATGCGAAACCGACTATGGGAACAATTGGCGAAATGCATTTTGAAGAAGAAGCGCAGATTAATATTACATTTTCATTATCCGTTGAAAAAGAAGTGATGAATGCCCTTTTTAATAATCATCCTTACGAAGAAGTGGCTTATGAGGTTATAACACTGGAAAATGCCAATCAAAATATAGGTATGGGAATGATCGGGACATTGAAAAAACCAATAGGTGAAAATGACTTTTTAAAATTAGTAAAGGAAAAAATGAGTGCATCAGGTATTCGACATTCCAAATTATTAAATAAAAATATTGAAAAGGTTGCTGTTTTGGGAGGCAGTGGGGCATTTGCCATACAAGCAGCCAAAGCTGCCGGTGCAGACATTTTCATTACAGCAGATGTTAAATACCACCAGTTTTATGAAGCAGACAACAAAATGGTAATTGCGGATATTGGACACTTCGAAACAGAACAGTTTACAAAAAATCTTTTAGTTGATTATCTTACAAAAAAAATTCCTAATTTTGCAATCCGTTTATCGGAAAGTATAACGAATCCAATCAAGTATTTATAAGTATGGCAAAAAAGGTAGAAGCGACCGTTGAAGAAAAGTTAAGAGCATTGTATGATTTGCAATTAATTGATTCAAGGGTTGATGAAATACGTAATGTTAGAGGTGAATTACCATTAGAAGTAGAGGATCTGGAAGATGATGTATTGGGTCTTAAAACTAGATTGGACAAACTTAAAACCGATGTTGAGACAATTAACTTCGAAATCACCGCAAAAAAGAATTTGATCGAAGAATCAAAAGGCTTAATAAAAAAATATACCGAACAGCAAAAAAATGTTCGTAATAGTAGGGAGTTCAATTCTATCAGCAAGGAATTGGAGTTTCAAGAACTGGAAATACAACTTGCTGAAAAAAACATTAAAGAGTTCAAGGTACAAATAGAGCAAAAGAAAGAGGTAATTTCTGAAACTAAGGAAAGATTAAGTGAAAGGGAATCTCATTTAAAACACAAGAAAAGTGAGCTGAATGCCATTTTGGCCGAGACCGAAAAAGAAGAAAAAGCGCTTTTGAGCAAATCAAGCGAATACCAGGAACAAATCGAGGAACGTTTGGTTAAGGCCTATGCAAGAATTAGAAACAATGTTAAAAACGGTCTTGCCGTTGTACCAGTTGAAAGAGGTGCCTCAGGAGGTTCCTTTTTTACGATTCCACCCCAAGTACAAGTTGAGATTGCTTCACGCAAGAAGATCATTACAGATGAACATAGTGGTAGAATATTGGTCGATCCTGCATTGGCAGAAGAAGAGCAAGATAAAATGAAGAAAATGTTCGCTAAGATTTAGAGAATAAGACTAACTCAGTAAAAAGCCATCTTTTCAGATGGCTTTTTACATTTAGGCCTTTTTTATAACAGCTCCAATATCTTTTCTTCAATTTCCTTGCTATCCCATTTTTCCACAATATCCGGTATTTGCATTATTTGCCCAATTATCTTTTCTTGGGCATCGCCAAGTGCCAGAGCCTCTGCATAAGGTCTGTAAGAGAAGGTTACCCTGGAATATAGGGGTATCCATTTATCAGGGTGTTTTAAAGCAAATCTTTTTTCTATTTTCTTTTGTAACAAAAATTTCGGATCAGCTGTTTTACTGCTCATCTCAATAAAATTACGATAACTTAGTTCAGCAATGGCATCTGCATTAGGTTTACGTTGCTCTTGATATTGTTGAAATATGGTTCCCCAATCATCACCCAGTTTTTTGATAATATCATGTAGAACATAGATATCCTCAAAACCAGCATTCATTCCCTGTCCATAAAAAGGCACAATAGCGTGTGCTGAGTCCCCGACCAGTGCTATTTTATCCCAGTACGTCCAAGGATAACATTTCATGGTTACCATCGCACTTGTTGGATTCTTGAAAAAATCCTTCGTTAAATCTTCGATTTCGTGGTCTACACTAGGAAAATGCATGCTGAAAAAATTCTTTGCATCTTCTTTTGTTTTGATGCTTTCAAAAGAAACTTCTCCTTCAAAAGGCATAAATAAGGTACATGTGAAACTACCGTCAATATTGGGCATGGCAATGAACATAAACCGCCCACGTGGCCAAATATGAAAGGAATTGGCATCTAACCTATGACTGCCATTACTATTGGCTGGAATTGTCAACTCCTTATAACCAACATCTAAAAAGTCCTGGGAATAATCAAACCGACTTCGGCGTTGCATTTTATGCCTAATTCTAGAAAATGCCCCATCACAACCAAAAATCAAATCGTAATCATATTCTCTCCACTCCCCTTTTTCGGATTCCCCGGTATATAGTTTGGCTTCAGGCAGGTCAACATCCCACACTTTTTCTTCAAACTTGAAGTCAACCCCTGCTTCCTCTGCCAAGTCAATCATTTTTCGATTCAATACACCTCGCGATATTGACCAAATAGCTTCACCCTCTTTACCATATTTTTGAAAATACACCGATTTACCAATAACATGCAGGGCTCGTTTGTCTAAGGGAATAGCTATTTTTTTTATCTCTTCCTCTATTCCAATTTTTGCCAAAGCTCTCCAACCTCTATTGCTCATTGCCAAATTTATTGAACGTCCAGAGAATTCAATAGTACGGATATCAGGTCTACGGTCGAAAACCGTGATGTCATGCCCCAATTTTCTTAAGTAAATGGCCAAGAGCGAACCAACTAGTCCTGATCCAACAATCGCAATGTTCCTTGGTGTTTGCTTCATGGTTTGTTAATTGGGAATAACAGAAGGTTAGTTCGTAAATTTAGTAAAATAAACTTCAATCCAAATTTCTAAGGTCAGTACTTAAGCTCCAATTACATAATGGCTAAGAAATGTTATTTAATTGAATTTAAAACATCCAACAAAGTGAAATTCTGCGTATATACTATACAATCCGCTTCGGCGTCTATATATATCTTAAAAAAAGTCCTTCACATTAAAAATGCGAAGGACTTTTTCTTATTTATTAGTATTCAAGCCTATTCTAAAACTCCATCAACTATTCCGTAATCTATCGATTCTTGGGCATTCATCCAATAATCCCTATCGAAATCGCGCATGACTGTATCATAGTCTTGACCACAGTTTTTGGCCAATAGTTTGGCGCTCAACTCTTTGGTTTTGATAATCTCCTTGGCTTGTATTTCAATATTCGATGCCTGTCCCCTAGCCCCACCACTGGGTTGGTGAATCATAACTTGGGCGTGAGGTTGGATAAAACGCCTTCCTTTTTTACCTACAGAAAGCAATATTGAGCCCATTGATGCAGCCAATCCCGTGCAAATTGTGGATACAGGGCTTTTCAAGGACATAATGGTATCATACATGGCAAAACCAGATGTTACATAACCCCCTGGACTGTTTATGAATAACTGAATCTCTTTGTTATTCTGCATATCTAAATACAACAAGCGATCAATAACATGCTTGGCAGAATCATCATCTACCATTCCCCAAAGGAAAACCTTGCGTTCTTCCAATAATTTTTCATCTATTGCTTCTTGTACTTTTCCTTTTTTAGAACTCATTGCATTATTATTTAGGTATCAAAACTAAGCATTTTATTAAATATATGGAGAATGTCAGCCCATTGATTTGTTCCCGATATTTTTAGCCCTAATTATGGTTTAAAATGAGCATTTTTACGTCTTACATCTATATAAAATGTATTTCATCGGATTTTAAACTATTGTCTATCAGCTATTTACACTTTATCTAGCGAATTTAACATTTAGTCGTTTTTTGGGTTGTATAACGAGTTTTGCCTTCTTGTCGGCGTCTAATTTTCGCCTTCTAAAAGTTATTTATTTGATTTGTTAATGAGTATTCCCAAATCCTACAATTAATCACTTGTGCTAATTACAATTTTGAAAGAAGTTTAAGCCTATGGACAAATCTTTACTCTCAATTTCTTATTAGATATTTCAGTAAATACCAGCCCATTGGTTTCATAATCTTCTTCAGATCAACAAAGCAAATCTGAACTATGAAACATTCAATTTCAAAATCAAACATCGAAAGATTTCCGTTGATAGGAATATTGGGTAAGCTCATGTTACTCGTATTTTTTCTTTTGACCACTTTGTCAAGTGCTCAGGTAAAGAAAACATTTATTCCTAGATTCTCTGATAATGTTAATGGTGACATCACAATTATCGCCAACAATGTTTTATCAAGGCATGCAACAAATGCATACGGTGGAGAAGCAAGTAACAATGACTTTAGCGATAATGTCTTCGTTGATATCGATAATGACAACAGCACTTTTAATTCAAGTAGTGCCACCTTGGTGAACCCTTCACTAAGTTCTACCTGCTTGACCTTTAGAAGGGCATATCTATATTGGGCTGCCGCGAATAAAGAGTATGGTCTCAATGGAAATGGCAATCAATCAGGAAACGGAGGTTCTGAAGAAAACTGGAATTTTAATCAGATTAAGTTTATGCTGCCAGGATCTAGCAGTTATCAAACAATCACTGCCGATGAAACTATTTTCGATGGAAGATCAGAGCATTTTGTAAACGATGCTTATGTTTGCGTTAAGGATATTACATCGGATGTCCAAGGATTGGCCAATCCATATGGTAAATTTCAAGTAGCTAACGTGAAGGCAACTGTAGGTGATCTCTATTCTCACCTTGGTTCGCATACGGGTACTTCTGGCGGATGGCAGATCGTCTTTATTTATGAGAGCTTGGATTTACCAGGGAGAAACATCACACTTTTTGATGGTTATGCAAATGTTACAAAGAATACGAATAATTTTGATGTTAACTTTAATGGTTTTCAAACTGTACCCAATGGGCCGGTAAATGCGAATATCGCAATCGGTTCTTTAGAAGGTGATAGGGGTATAGATGGTGATAAACTTCAAATCTTCGACACCAATGGTGTATGGACTACCATTTCAACTTCTAAAAGAAATCAAAATAATTTCTTTAATAGCAAAATTACAGTTAAGGAAAGTGATTTCATCACTAGAAATCCTGCTAGTTTAAACACTTTAGGGTTTGATGCCAGTGTTTTCACCTTAGCAAATAGTGGTAACTCCCTTATCGATAATGACCAAACATCCGCAAAATTAAGAATGACTTCGGATCAAGAGACTTATGGTCTCTATTTGCTTGGTCTAAGCGTTGAAGTATATGAACCAAGTTTGGGAGCATTGCATTTTACAACTTCGGTGCCAGGAACAAGCTACAATCCAGGTGATAATGTACAATTGTCATTGAACATGGAGAATTCCGGTAATGATAATATCGAAAATCTCGAAATTTCAACGATTCTTCCTATTGAAGTTGATTTTTTGGATACTGAATCTTTGCCAGCAGGTGTAACCCATACATATAATAGCACATCAAGGGAATTAAAGTTTTTTGTTCAGGACGGGATTACAGATGTGGGTGACCCTATATATTCCCTCGATTTCAATGTTCAGGTTAAAAACCAATGCTATTTTTTAGAAACGGCTTGTTCGGCAAGTTTCCAAATTCAAGCGACCGCCACATTTACTGGAGCAACCAATACAACCTCTCAAACTGTTAATAGTTCAGGTACATTAGATCCCTGTGGTATTGGAAATCATGATCCAACCGTAGTGAATGTAAATCAACCTAATCAGGTAAATTGGATTACAGTTGCTGATGATTTGAATAGGACAGTTTCATGTGATGATGTTACGGCTTTGAGCGATGCTCAAGCACTTGAACCAACAACCGAATTCTGTGATTTCACAATGAACAAAACAACAGGTGTATTTGTTGCTGACCCATCATGTGAATCTGAAGGTACTCATACAAACACATGGACATTCACTGATGCCTGTGGAAGGGTTAGTGAAACATTTACCCAGGTCATTTATATCGAAGATACCATAGCCCCTTCATTCAATGAAGCTCTGCCAAGTGATACAGTTGCTGCTTATGATAATATTCCAAGTCCTGAAACTTTGACTGCCAATGATAGCTGTGATACAAATCCACAGGTAAACTTCAATCAAACATATATTGGTGATAATGGCAGTACCACTTATACAATTGTAAGAACTTGGACAGCCTCTGATTGCGCTGGTAATACGACAGAGCATACACAAAACATATTTGTAACAGAAAATGGCGACCCTATTGGTTTGGCCATCAATGATGTTAGTCTTAATGAAAGTGCAGGTACTGCTACTTTTACTGTTGCTCTAACGGGTACAACATCCACTGATTTTACAGTGAATTTTGCAAGTG